>CAYOGX010000527.1:0-4435 GCA_964403235.1 uncultured Planctomycetales bacterium
TACCACCATCACCGTCGGGCCTCTCGATTCGACCACCGACTATGTGATCATGGTGACCGACGCGGGGAATCAGACGGCCACGGCGAAGGTTACGGTCAACGTGACGGATGAGGAGGGCAACCTCATCGCGGATGGGGGTGGCGGCGGTGGGGGTCCCACTGGCGCGCCCTGTGCCACACCCATGGCCCTGGTCGGATTCGCGCTGGTCGTCGTCGGATGGCTGACCGTCCACCCGAGGGACCCCAAGCGAAGGACCCATCGCCCGGCGCGTTCAAGCAGGCCACCGATCAAGACGCCTTCGCGTCCCTGACGGGCCCGGCCGCTTTGACAGGCGCGGTTCGTCGACGTGCCCGGTCCCATGACGCGACGTGCTGGTAAGTCTGCTCCGACACCTGGTCCACGTCCGGTGATAGCACTTGCATCACGATGTCGAAATCCACGACGTGTTGACATCTCGACGTGTCGACGTTTTGACTTGTCGACGTTTCGACGTTTCCCCCCGTTCACTTCGGCTTGGCGCTCGCGGCGCGCTTGGGCGCGAACGCGATCGTGGTCTGGATCGGCCAGGCGCAGTGGCAACCCGCGCTACCCTCGGGCGCCAACAGAAGTCCGCCGGCCGTGATCAGGCTCAGCCAGCAGCTCGGACGGATGCCCGTGAATTTCGTCTGACGCTTCGTCCCCAGGTCGTAGATCGTATGGAACCCGTCTCGGAAGAACAGGGCGTTGGCGGCGGCCGACACCGTCCCGCAGCCGTTCGGCGACTTGGCGATCGTGACCGGCTCGCCGCTGCGCAGCTTGAACGCCCGCGGCTCGGCGTACACCACCTCGCCGACGATGACCGGATGCTGCATCGCCCCGCCGTGGTGGTTTCGGCGAAACGCGTATTCCGTCTTCCACAGCGGATCGCCCGCCTTCGCGTCGAACGCGTACATGTGGTACTTGTCCGACGTGCTCAACGCGATCAACGTGTCCTTCGCGTAGCACAGGTGGAACACCCACTTGGATTCCTGGAAGTAGTGGTACTGCTCCCACTTCTTCGCGCCCGTGTGGGCGTCCAGGCTGACCAGGTAGCGGTCGGCCGTCAGTTCCCTGCCGATCCGCCCGGCCTGGATCCCCAGCGCCGCGGGGCTGCGGGATTCCACGAAGTACAGCCGCCCCTCGCCCATGGCCAGCGTCGGGTTGATGACCCGCCCGCCGCTGTACGTCCATGTCGTCTTGCCCGTCTTGCGGTCCAGGGCGAAGACGTAATCGCTAACGACCTTGTGCGATTCCTCGTCGGGCCGGTCGTACCACTCACCGTCGGCCCCGATGAACAAACCGCCCCGCCTGACCGCGCTGCCGTACAGCGTGTCGCCCTTGCAGGCCAGGTAGCCCCAGTCACGCGCCACCGTCTTCGACACCTTCGGAATGCGAAACGTGGTCACCAGCTCCCCCGTCTGCGGGTCGAGCTGCCAGCATCGATCGCGAACCGTCACGTACACGGCGTCGTCCGTGGCCACCATGTTGCTGCTGTCCCTGGGGATGTTCGCGCGGCGCAGATCGGGGATCGACAGCACCCACAGGATGGTGCCGTTGTAGGCGTCGAGTCCGAACAGGCGTCGATCCGCCTGGATGAAAAGCCGGCCGTTGATCGACAGCGGCGCCGGCGCCCGCGTGCCGCGGTCGATCATCGGTCGCGGTCCGGGCCGGCCGAACCACAACACCCGCATCGCCCCGCCGACGCGCTCGTCCGCGCTGCACGCGGAATTCCCCGCCTCGGCGTACTGATGCGTCCACGCGCCCGCGCCGGGCAGCTTGCCGCGACGCACCACCGCCCACAGACCGTCCTCCTCGTTGACGTCCCACTTGGGGATCGATCCCTGCTCGAGCCAACCCTCAAACTTGGACCGGTCGAGTGACTCCCCCTTGTCGAGCAGTTTCGCCGGACGACCCAACCAAGCCACGCCGCCGCACGGCCGCAGCACCCGAACCACCTGCGCCGCCGAACCCGGCAGCTTGCCCGTGACCATCAACCGATCGGACACGATCAGGTTGGCCACGTAGTCGCCATACGGCAGCGTGTCGAGCGACGCCTGCTGGACGGCCACCCGCACGCCGTACAGCCCCGCCTCGGCCAGCGCCTTCCGGGCCGCGGACACGTTGGCCGGATCCTCATCGACGCCGATCACCTTCAGACCGCTCCGCTTGGCGATCTCATACGCCAGCCGGCCCTTGCCGCAACCCAGGTCCAGGCAGCAGCCCTTCTGGATGCCCGTCTGCTTCAGGATCCGCGCCGCCGTCTCGGCGTAGACCTCCGTCAGCTCGTCTTTCGGATACGGGTGCGGGCCGGGCGCGACCTTCACCGGCGTGTAGTCGAACGTCGAGTCGAACTCGAACAGCCGCGACGACCGTTCCTTGCCGGCCGGCCCGCCGGACTTGATCCGGTACCAGTACATCTTCTGCGGCTCGATACCCGTGATCGTGACCGTGTGCGTCGTCTTGGGCGTTGCGTCGACGACGCGCTCGCCCACCGGTAGCGTCCGGCCGTAGACGACCACCGACGGCATCGGCTCCTCCGTCTGCCAGCGAATCCGGATCGTCTCGTTGTCCAGCCGCCTGAGGATCGGCCCGACCTTCGCCCGCAGCAGCTCGGGGAACAGCGAGCGCTTCGCGTCGTAGGTCGTCGCGATTTCCCGGTCGCTCAGCGCCCGATCGTAGACGCGGATCTCGTGGAGCCAACAACGCGGGCTGTACTTCCCGAACGACCCGATGACGTACGACGCCCCGGCCGGCAGGTTGATGTCGCCGGATTGGGCCTCGGACGCGTTCTCGAGCCGGCCGTTGACGTACACCTTCAGCAACTTACCGTCGTACGTCCCGACCACGTGATACCACCGACCCCATTCCAGGCTGTCGCGCGATCGAATGTGCGTCAGGCCCTTCGTCTTGGCCCCGGAGATGCCGAAACTGAAGTTGGACTGCCGATAGCTCAGCTGCCAGCCCTTCTCGCCCCTGACCGCGCCGATGATGTTGGCCCACTCCACTGTCTTGGCGACGCAGATCCACGCCTCGGCCGTCATCGCCTTTTGGGGCAGGTGCTTCGACTTGGGGTCATAGCGCAGGGCGATCTTCGTCAGATCGCCATCGAGCAACATCGGCCTGGCGGCGAGGTCCGTCCGGAACCGGACCGGCCCGGTGATCTTGGCGGGGTTCGTCCCGGCCAGGTCCTTGACCACCTGACCGGACACGTGGTCCGGGTCGAAGACCCACTGCGCGACCGGTCCCCGATCGGCCGGCGCCGACGCGGGCTGGGTCCCCGCCGATCGGACAACGTCACACCACAAGGACAGCCCAATCACTGCGGCAGCAAGAGCGCAACCTGTTCTATGCATCAGAACATGTCTCCCAACGGGGTGCCCCACGGCCAAGCTCAGCCTCGTTCCTCGGCTTCGCTTGACCGTGCCACCCGGGTGCCGAGCACGTGACCGTGGCTCCGGCAAATCGTCACTTCGCTGCAAAACAGTGGATCGCGCCGCGATCCGTACTGACGAACAACCGTCCGCCGGCCGTCGCCAGATCGAGCGCCCTGCCGACGACTTCGTTCGTCCAAAGCGTCTTACCGTCGGCGACACTGAACGCCGCCACCTCGTTCGTCCCACCGGCGAACAGGACGTCGCCGGCCAGGATCAACGAGTAGGGATACTTGCACGCCCGCTTCCAACGAATGCACTTCGGCATCGCCTGCGACACCTTCGCGATGGACGCTTGCAGCTCCTTGACCTTGGCCGTCAGCTTCTCCGGCGTTTCGACGATGGCCGGAAACAGCTCCTGGCTCGCCTTCATCACCCCGTCCACGTAGACCTTCATGACCCGGCCGTCGTACGTGCCGGCCACGTGGTGCCATCGGCCGAGCTGGATCGTGTCGGGCCCGCTGCTCAGGTAGATCATGTTCTTGGCGCCGACCTTCAGCCCGAAGTACACCCCCGTCGCGTGATCCAGCGACAGACCGTAACCGCCCTCCGTCGAGCCGGAGTCCCAGATGTTCCCGGCGATGCCCGACCACTTCTCCCGCTCGCCGGGGTTGATCCACGCCTCGACGGTGACGTCGCGGGGCATTCTCAGGCTGGCGTCCTTACCGGCGTCCACGTAGTTCGTCGTGCCGTCGAACGCCAACGCGCAACCCGACGGCGGCCTGGGCGCCGCTGGCTGCGTGGTCGCCCACTTCGGCGCCTTGATGAGCTTGCCGTCGTTCTTACCGGCCGAATCAGTGAGCTTCTCGCCGGTCCCCTCGTCGAGCCGCCAGTAGGCCACCAGGTCCTTGGGCTTGTCGGCGATGGCGCGGTTCATATCCGCCTTGATGGCCGCCGCGTCGCGGGCGACTTTCCACACGCGGACCTCGCCGATCTGGCCCTTGAACACGTAAAATTCGTTGTCGTCCTTGTACGCACCGATGGTG
>CAYOGX010000528.1:0-4431 GCA_964403235.1 uncultured Planctomycetales bacterium
TGGTATCGCCGAGGCCCGCGGAGCACTCGCTTCGGACTGATGACCTCGCTGATCCACCCCCGCATCCGCTTCTGCTGGGCCGGGCCGGTGAACTTGCCCTTCGTGCCCATGTTGCACGAGATGTTCCAGAGCGAGATCCCGTCGGCCCCCCAGGCGTAGTAGTTGGCGGCGCACGCGCGGGCCTCGGGCACCGTCAGCAGCATACCCGAATAGCTCTCGCGAAATTGACCCGCGCCGCGCCCGGTGATCCGCGGCTTGCCGCCCCAGACCCCGCCCATCATGTTGCCCATGGCCACCAGCAGCTCGCACCGCGTGCCGCGCGTGAACGACGCGAACGCGTCGACGCGGAGCTGCGGGTCGGTCTCGTTGAACGTCGCCAGCGTCAGGTAGTCGATCCAGTCGTTGCGGACCCACGTCTGCGGATCGAGCCCTGCCATCCAGCAGGCGCGGATCGTCTCGGGGACGCGGACGCCGAGTGTCAGGCGCTTGCGGCCGCGTTTGCTGGCTGCCTTGTCCAGCGCCTCGCGCACCTGCCCCATAAACGCCGTCATGATCGGCGCCTTTTCTCTGCCCTGGTGCCGCGGGAAGTGCTTGCCCCAGCGGCAGAAATTGAGCTCCAGCCCGTCGATGTCGTAGTTCTCGACCAGCTCTCGCATGATGGCCAGCCGATGCGCGCGGACTTCCGGATGGCTGTAGTCCAGCGCCGTCTCGTTCGTCCTGCCGTCGGGCTGCTGGATCACGTATTCCGGATGATCGATGGCGAACCGCGGGCAGCCCGGGTTGGCCGGGTCGAGCTTGCGGTGGTGCGTGTCGTTCATGCGGACGGCCGCCAGGACCTCCAGGCCCCGCGGCCGCAGCTCGCCGACGACGACCTTCAGCACGTCCGTGCCCCTGGCCCGCAGGGCACGGATGGCCGGTGCCCACCCGCCGACCTTTTCGAGGCGATCGCCGTACACCTCGCCCGCCTTCGAGTCATACACGCACACATCCGGCGTGGCGGCCAGATAGCAGAACGTCGTGATCGGCGCCAGCGAGACCTCACGATGCAGGAACTCGCGCAGGAACGCCTCGGTGTCGGCGGCCGGTGCCTCGGCCAGGCTCTGCGCGTCGTCGTGATACACGAGCCGATGCCCGGATTTGGCTTCGGTCGCCTCGCCATAGCCGACCTGGCAAATGGCCACCGCACAAACCGCAAGACCACAGATCCACCTTTCGATTCTCATCTCTCGTTGGCCTTCCTCTAATCGAACTTGACGATGATCCCGTGTGCCGCTGTCAGGGTGCTTCTAATCGGCGGGCTGAACGGCCGGCGAGGAGACACGGGCGCGAAACGTTTGCCATCTGCCGCGGCGACGCGACGGGACGCACCTGGCCTCGACCCGATCGAGCGCCTCGTCGTGCGACAATGCGTCCCACGGCGCGACCGATGCGTAGAGCGCAGACAGCACCTCGAGCGCCGCCACCTCGACCAGCTCGGCCAGCAGCCTGTCGGTGCAGATCTCGATGAACTCGTGCACCGAGGAGTAGCCGGCTGAATCCGAATACCTCACCGGCGCCCTCTGGACCGGCACCCATTCGCCCGACCGCTTCTTGAACCGAGCGCTCGTCCACGGGGCCGGCCGACGGGCGCGGACCGGACCGGTGAACCGGATCTGCTCGTGCTCGAGCACGTATTCGACCGCGTCGGGCCCGAGGCCCTGGTGGAAACGGAGAATGTTGCCGTTGTTTTCCACGTCGTAGTCGCGGCCCTCGACCAGCTCGCGGCGGTCGAGGACCAGACAGACGACGGCCCCGTCGGTCGCGAAGCGCTCGGATCGGCCGCGGCAGAAGGTGTGGGCGATCCTCGGGTCCAACGTCGTCCACAGCCCCCGCTTGTGGAACAGGCCGTGCGCGGTGATCTTGTCGGCCCGTTCCTTGCTCGTGCCGTGCCACAGGACCAACGCGTCGGCTCCGAGCGCATGATACCGCCCGCTGGCCGGCAGCCCGTGCCGCGCCGCCCACGCGCACAGATCCGGCGAGCGAAGCTCGATGTCCCGCCGAAGCCCATAGGCCAGGCTGACAAGCGTGCAGTCCCAGCCGCACCGCTCCCGGGGCAGGTACTTAAGGTCACGAGACCCCTGCGACACCAGCTTCTTGTTTCGCTGCCAAGTCATGGCCGACCCCCGCGCCACGCTGACCCGATCCGTTAGCCCCGGCTATTCTCCCCCGGCCCTTCGGGCCTGACAACGCTCATCCCGTGGTCGCCTCGACGAAGCGGATCTCGTCGTCCGTCGGACCGTACAGCTCGTACACCGGCTCGTCAATCTGACGGTCCGTCGCGTCGATCTGACGCTGGCCGACCGGCCCCAGCGGGGCCGAGGAATGTAGCCACGGGGGCAGCGCAGCGGAACCCGTGGACAGGATTCCCAAAATAGGTTTCCCGCCCCGCGAGGGGCGGAGGCGCCCGTGGTCATGGGGGACCTCCCGGCGCATCCTTCCTCCGCCCCTCCGGGGCGGGCTTGGTATGGGGCGACCGCCAACCACGGGCTCCGCTACGCTTCGCCCGTGGCTACGCTCCGTAGCCCCTTCGGGGCCGACGGCCGTCAGGTCGTCGCCGCCTCGACGATGCGGATCTCGTCCTCCGTCAGGAGTCCTTGGTGATGACGGCGACGTAGTGCGAGCCCTTTGAGTCGATGAAGCGGTCGACGTGCCAGCCGGTGCCGGCCAGGATCGATCGCATCTCGTCCTGTGAGACGAGCAGGTAGTCGAACCACGGCGTCGCGTAAGTGCGATAGCGGGTGCGGATCCGGAGCTGGCCGGGCATCCGGCCGCGTCTGCGGTTGCGTCGGTGATAGGCCCGGTGGCAGGGGTGGTCGGTCTGGTGGGGATCGTTGCTCTCGGCGATGATGCGTGCGCGGTCGCTGGTCATTCGGCCGAATCGCCGGAGCAGCCAACGGGCCCGCTTCGGGCCGCCGAACAGACCGAAGTTGTTGCCGTACATCAGGATCGTGTCGAACGTTCCCAGCCGGTGGCTCAGTTGGGTGACGGACATCACCCTGGCCTTTTTCAGGCCCCTGAGCTTGCAGACCTTGATGGCCAGCGGCGACACGTCGACGCCCACTACGTCGAGCCCCTGTTGTTGGAGGTACAGGGCGCACCTGCCGGCCCCGCAGCCGACGTCGAGGACCTTGCCTCGGGCCAGGCGGATGCCCCGCCGTTGGTGGGCGGGCCAATCCTTGTACGCAGCCAGGTAGGCCGGGGGGCCCGCCGAGAGCCCGACGAAGCCGTCATCCCGTTCGTTGACCTCATAGCCGCCCTGGCCGTGGTAGGCGCTGTACACCATGTGACCGTACGCGTCCTGACGATCCGTCAGCTTGCTCATCGCCCCGATGCTCCCATTGCAGGCAAAGCGCCGCAGCGCGCGGGGTGCGCCGCAGAGGCCCCCTTCTCTACCTGGGTTGAGGATATGGATCAACCCGGTATCGGGTTCGCATGCCCGGCCTGGAGGGCACCGGCCGGGTGCTGGTTCACGGGCTGCGTTTACGAAGCGTTCTCGATCATCTTGAGGTGGCATCGCAGGGGCTCGGGCGAGCCCTCTTCGCGGAGGTGGAGTCCGTTGCCCCCACACCAGCGGTAGGCGTCGCAGGTGGCGCACTGGCCGGTCTTGGTCCACCGGCGGTCCCGCATCATCCCGAACCGGTTGTTCCACACGTCGATGAAGTCGTCTTGATAGATGTTGCCTTGGATAAACTGCCGCCCGAGGCTGGGACAACCGGTGATCGATCCGTCGGCGAGGACCGAGCCGAGGTAGATGCCGGCCCAACAGAAGTAGCTCCTGCCTCGGACCTTGCGCTCATAGGGCCCCAAAAAGCCCTCGCAGGCGTAGGCGGGCGAGATGATGCCCTCGGCGCGTGTGGCCTGGACGAACTCCATCAGGTCGCGGAACTGCTCGTTGCTCACGTCCAGCTCAGCCTGGCCTTTGGCCCGGCCCTTGGGAAAGATCGTCTCGATCCGCCACTCCGTGATGCCCTTGTCGATCAGCAGGTGCTTGAGGTCCTCAAGCTCGCCGAAGCTCCTCTGGTTCACGCAGGTGATCACGTCGGCCTTCACGTCGGGGTGCTGCGCAGCGAGGGCCACGGCCTTGATCGTCTTTTCGAACGCGTCGTCCCGACCTCTGTGCCAGTTATGGCTCTGTTCCAGTCCGTCCAGGCTGATTGAGGTGTAGCGGATTCCGGCCTCGACCAGCGCCGCCAATCGCTGCTCGGTCAGGGCGTATCCGTTGGTGACGATGCCCCAGGGGAACCCGCGTCTGGAGAATTCGGTGCCGGCCCGCTCCAAGTCCTTCCTGACGAGCGGCTCACCCCCGGTCAGGCCGATCATGGTCTTGGCAGGCTTGCGGACCTCCGCGATGCGATCGACCCGATCCGCCGACACGCCGATCAAAACGTAGCG
>CAYOGX010000529.1:0-4409 GCA_964403235.1 uncultured Planctomycetales bacterium
GTTGGGGGTTTGACAATGGCTTGACCGCAACAGGGCCCTCGGTAGGCCTGGCGGAGAATCGCGCGGCGCCAGGGAGTTCGGCATGACGGCGGCATACGAGCCCATCGACGAGGGCGGCAACGGTCCGCTGCCGAGCCCCATGAAGGCGACAGGCTCTGGCAGGGGGGTGTCTTGTCGGCGTCATGGCCTGGCTGCCGTCATCTACGTGGTGCTGGCCGTCGCATTGACCTGGCCCCTTACCTGGCACATCGGCTCCAAGGTGGTGATGCACCCCAAGCGCTCATTCCTCGTCCCCTACCACCACCTTTATCTGTTCGCGTGGTACCACCACGTGTTCGATCAGGGCCTGGTCTTCGGTCAGGGGCGGGCGAACTACTGGAACGCCAACATGTTCTACCCCCATCCGCGCGTGCTGACCTATTGCGAAAGCCTGTTGGCGCCGGCGGCAATGACCTGGCCCGTCCATGTCGTCAGCCAGAACGTGACGCTCTGCTACAACCTGGTCGTGCTCAGCGCATTTTTCCTGAACGGTCTGGCGACATACGTGCTGGCCCTGCAGTTGGGTCTGTCGTGGCGGTTGGCGCTGGTAGCGGGCGGTGCGCTGGCGTTCTGCCCCTACATGCTGGCGGAGATCTACTGCCCGGCGATGCTGTTGCTCTACCCGGTGCCGCTGTTGCTGGCGGCGTTTCATCGGCTGATCCGTCGGCCTACGTGGACGGGCGTGGTCCTCGTCGGCCTTTGCGGGCTCTGGTTGTTGACGACGTGCTATCAGTACACGTTGTTCTGTTCAGTGTTCTGTGTGGGGTGGATGTTGTGGTTTGTCCGGCAGTTACCGTGGCGCCGGTTGTGGTACAAGCTTCTGATCACGGGTTCAGTGTGCGCGGCCCTGTCCTGGCCGCTGCTCTCGACGGTCAGCCGCACCCATCGGGACATGGGCTTCTCCCGCACCCCCGAGCTGCCCATGACGTGGCTGGAGCTGTTGACGCCCGCTATCGACCAACCCCTATACCGTGATCTGCTCGGTATCCGGATTCGCGAGGAACGCGGGCTCCGCGGCTACCCTGTTTGTTTCCCCGGCCTGACGGTTGGTCTGCTGGCGGCCGTCGGGGCCTGGGCCGCGCTGTTCGGCCCGGCGAAGTCCGAGGAGGATCGGCGTCGACGCCACGCCTATCGCTTCTGCGTGGCGGCCAGCTTGACCGCCGTGGCGCTGGCGATGGGGCTATGGATCTCGGTGGGACCGATCGAGGCCCCGGGGCCTTATTGGTTGTTGTTCTTGACCCTCTCGCCGTTTGGCTCGGTCCGGTCGGAATACCGTTTCTACATCTTCGGACACCTCTTTGCCGCCATCTTGGCCGGCCTGGGGCTGCGCCAGTGTTGCCAGGTTGCCTCAACCGGTCGGTTGAGGAAGGTCATCGGCCCGGCCGCGGTCCTGTTTCTGTTGGCTGAGTCCACCTGGATCCCGCTGAACCTGTGGCAGGCCGGTGGCCGGCCCTGTGATGTTCACCCCTTGTACCGACGCCTCGCCGAACTCGACCCCAACGCCCCGTTGATCGAGTTGCCCGTTCCCTTCAAGCCCGAACACCAGTTGCTCGACTCCCTTTACGTCTTCAGCTCGATCCACACCTGGCAGCCTCTGGTCAACGGCTACGCAGGTTACACGCCCGGCTTGTACGAACAGCTTCGCCGCGCCATGACCCAGTTTCCTTCCAACGAGACGATCCGCTGCTTGCAGGCCCTGGGCGTTCGGTATGTCCTCGTGCGCGGGCCCTATATGCCGGAAGGCACCGTCGACGCGATCAAGCGATTCCCGAGCCTCCGAAAGGTGGCGCAACACCAAGACGACCTCCTCTACGAACTGACCGGCTCTGGCCGTCGGTCGCTCAGCGGCTGGGACGGGGAGACACGTTTTCGCATCGACCGCGATCCCGAGTCCGATCGTCAGCTCCGCGCCGTGGTGGGATTCCAACTCGACCGTGGCGACGTGATCCCCGTGTTGCCCGGCGACCGGGGCACACGATGGGAGCTGAGGTGGCGGGACGGGTCCGGTCGGGTCGCCAAGACGCAGTTCGTGAGCGTCCGCGACAGCCACTGGTTGACCTTCAGGCAGAACGTTTTGGTTGAAGCGATCGACGGGGTCACCCGGCCTGGAACCTACACGGTCGAGGCCGTCGACCGGCTCGACGCCCGCGGACTTGGCTCCTGTAAGATCAGGGTCAGATAGAGCCGAGCGCTGCTCATTGCCCGTGTGGCATGCCCAGCGTCCTTGCGTAGTAGCTCTTCGGCCGCGTCAGGTGGTGATAGCCCAGTCGCGACAACGTACAGCCCTTGCCGCTGTCCTTGACACCTACCCAGGCCAGGGCGGGGTCGAGGTAGTCCGCGCGGTTGACGAAAACGGTGCCGGCCTCGACGGCCTCGGCCAGCCGCCGGCCGGCCTCGACGTCGCTCGTCCAGATCGACGCCGACAGGCCGTAGCGGCTGTCGTTCATGAACCGGACCGCCTCGTCATCGTCAACCACCGGCATCACGCCCACCAGCGGGCCGAAGTTCTCCTCCTGCATGAGGGTCATATCGTTGGCGCAGTCGGCCACGACGGTGGGTTCCCAGTACCGTCCCCGTCCGTTGACGGTCGCAGCCCTGCCGCCGCAGAGGACGCGGGCGCCCCGCCCGACCGCTTCGTCGAGCTGTTGGGTCATCGTGTCGATCGTCTTGGCCAGCGCCACCGGGCCGAGGTACGTCTCGTCCTCGGTCGGGTCGCCCATACGGTAGCCGCCGACCTCGGCGAGGATTGCGTCGAGGAAACCCTCATAACAGTACTGGTGGACGTAGATCCGCTCGACCGCGCAGCAGCTCTGCCCGGCGTTATAGAAGCATGCGTCCGCCACGTTCGGCACGACGGCAGTCAGATCCGCGTCAGCACGAACGTAGGCCGGGTCCTTCCCGCCCAGCTCCAGACCGACGTCGATCAGCCCCGGTGCCGCCGCCTGGTACACACCTCGCCCCCCCTCGACCGATCCCGTGAAGAACACCGCGTCGACGTGGGGCGAGGTCAGGGCGGCCGCGGCTCGGGTCCGATCGGCCACGATTGCGGTCATCACCCCTTCGGGGGCCCCGGCAGACCGGTAGGCCTGCTCGAACCGAGGCCCGCACAGCAGCGTCAGGCTCGAGTGCTTCAGCACCACCGCATTGCCCGCTAGAACTCCGGGGGCCACCACATTGACGGCGATCAGCAGCGGGTAGTTCCACGCCGCGACGTCGACGATCACGCCCAGCGGCTCGTGGGTGATCCGCTTGAATTCGTTCGGGCCGTCGGCGATGCGAACGTCGGCCAGCGACGCTTCGGCGATCTGGGCCATGTAGTCTGCCCGCGCCCGCATGGTCTTGATCTCGTTGCGGGCCTGCGTGATGGGTTTGCCCATCTGCCCGGTCAGCTCGGCGGCGATGGCCTCGGACTGCGCGTCGAAGGCATCTAAGAAGCGGTGCGTGAGAGCGATGCGGTCGGCCAACGGCACGCGCCGCCATTCGCGGGCGGCCTGCGCTGCGTTGACCAGGGCCTGTTGGATCTGCTCGGGGCGGTCCAGCTCCACTCGGGCGAAGACGTCTTCCGTGGCCGGGTTGATCACGTCGAGCGTGTCGGTCATCGCGCGCTCCTCCGCGGATACGCAGGTCTCGATTCGCCGCACTTGATGGGACGAGCGGACCGCCGCCGGTTGCATGCTAACGTGAACCGCCGCGTCCCGGTAGTCTCCCCGCTGCGGCTCCCAGCAAGACGACATAGATGGCGATCGGATAATAGCTTACCGCAGGGTTGCAACTCTCGCTGCATTGCCCTATATAATTACCATGGAGCTGGGCCGGCCAGCGTGGCCGGTCGCCGGGAATGATCGCGGGCTCTGTGGAGCGATCTGATGACGATTGCACGCTTCAGGACCACATGGACAAAACTCACCACGGGGGGCTGTGCCTGCTCGGTGCTGCTGCTCCTGGAGAGCTGTGACGAGGAGGTCCGGGCCGTCTGGTTGAGCGGCATTGAGACCTCAGCCGTTGGCATTGTGACGGCCCTGACCAGCCTGCTGACGACGGCCGTGTCGGCCTTGATTACCGGCGCTGCTCAGGGCGGTGGGGACGGCGCGACGACGGTCCAAGCGGTCTTCGATTGGGCCACCAGCGTCATGTGCTAGGGGGCACGGCCCGCCTGCGGGGCCCAGGGGCCGATGCGACTTGTGGTGTCTTGCCAACCGGGGCGCTCGTCCGAGGCGGCCATAATCCTTTATTGAGACTCGTGAATATTAGGTTATACCAGCCGGTTTGAGGCTGGCCCTCGTACACCCCCGCCCCGGCCCCTGTGCGCGGGAGGCGTGGGGGGGCGATCGGCCGTGACGGACGGGGGACGACCGATCGGAGGGTCATCC
>CAYOGX010000530.1:0-4409 GCA_964403235.1 uncultured Planctomycetales bacterium
CGACTACCAGTACACCCCGAAACTGATCCCGGCGTTGACGGAGATCGGGATCAGCTCTTTCGAGACCGCGTAATTCCGGATCGTGACCGGGGAGATCGCGATCGCCGTTCCGAGGAGAAGTCCCCCCGCCGCCGCCGCCAACCGCCTCCGGCCCTCCCACCGCCGGATCGGCCAGCCTCACCGTCACGAGCAACTGGGAGTCCTGGGGGACGGTCGGGGTGGATCCGTACCTCGCGAGTTACCCTCTGTATGACCCTTGGGTCGTCGCGCTGACAGCGAACCCACCGGAGGGCTTCCTCTTTCAGGCGTGGGTCGGCGACGTGCCCGCGCCCAACATCACGGACAACCCCCTCAACCTCACGATGGACAAAGACAAGACGGTCCAGGCCATCTTCCTTCCGGAGGACCCCAACGGCATCGGATGGCAGACCCTGCCGGACGGGCCAATCCACCGCTGCGGTGGCGGCGCCGGTGGCGGGACGCTGATGGTCGTGATGCTCCTGGCCCCTGCCGCCTGGTGTGTCCGATTACGCCTCCTTCGGCGTCGACGGTAGGCCGCTTCCGGCAGCACCGCCCTGACCAAGCCCACCGCCACCCTCTGGCGTGTCGGTGACTTAGGCGATCTGCGGTCCCACAGGACCCGTGGTCTGCGACAGCTCTGGTATTAACCCTCTATTATAATAGTCCTCGATGCCGAAACGGTTCGGTCCACACGGGCGGCCCCTTCTATGGGTAGACGTGCCCCGTTGGGACGGGCTCGCCCGTCATGCGCTGAGGCGCATCGGACCATGCGAAAGAGGTACCAGGTCTTCGTCAGCTCCACGTACGACGATCTCCGGGCCGAGCGGCAGGAGGTGATGCACGCGCTGCTCGAGCTGGACTGCATTCCGGCCGGCATGGAGCTGTTTCCCGCAACGAGCCAAGACCTGTGGACGCTCATCCGAGAGGTCATCGACCACTGCGACTACTACATCGTCATCGTGGCGGCCCGGTACGGCTCGGTGGACTCGAACGGCATGGGCTTCACGGAGAAGGAGTGCCGCTATGCCCTGGACAAGGGCAAGCCCGTGATCGCATTCCTCCACAGGGACCCGGACGCCTTGCCGGCCGAGAAGACCGAGCAGGCGCCGGAGATGAGGCGCCGGCTGGCCGCGTTCCGTCAATCGCTCGAGCAAAGGGTGTGCAAGTACTGGCGCACGCCGGTCGAGCTCGGCTCGGTGATGGGCCGGAGTCTCGTGCGGTTGATCAGGACCCATCCGGCTGTCGGATGGGTCCGCGCGGATTCGCTAGCCGGACCGGAGGCAATGGCAGAGATCGTGCGACTGCGCAAGCGCATTGAACAATTGGAGGACGAGCTGGCCGCCACCAGCCCCAGGCCGCCAGCAGGAACCGAAGACCTGGCCCAAGGCGATGACGGGTTGACGATCAGTTACACGTTCAGACCGCTGACGGCCGATCCCGTGGCGCTCGAAGAGACGCTCACGACCACGTGGAACGACGTTTTCTCGGCCGTCTCGCCATGTCTGATGGCCGAGGCAAGCGAACGGCAGATGCGGGCTGCACTCAATCGGTTCGTAAAGGCACGAACCTACCGGCAGCTCAAGGGGCGTAGCCACCTGCAAATGCTGGAACTCGGCGATTTCCAGATATCAGAGTTGGACCTCCAGACGATCAAGGTTCAGCTCCGCGCGCTCGGCCTGATCGCCCCAGGCACCCGGCGGGCGCGTGTGGAAGAGGGCCGGACCTGCTGGACACTGACCCGATACGGGGATGTCGTGATGACGAAGTTGCGAGCGATCCGGCGGAACGCCGCTTCGCCCAAGACCCACTGAATCGCCATGGAAGCGCCGTTCTCGACCGCTGGTGGCATGGGCAACCGGGAACACAACACGAAGCTCTACCACCGAAAAGGACACTCGCGCGGGGTCACAGAAACCCGTCGCTTGTGCTCCGGGCTCAGATGAGTGGCACCGAATCGCGCACCGTGATTCAGCCACCGGCGCGGGTCGTCTGGAACGTCACCGAATCGTTGCTCGAGGTGATCTCGATCGAGCCGCCACCGCCGTTGAGGGTGGCCTTGAAGCGCATCCGCTCCGACTCGACGTCCTCCACGGACGCCCCCTTGAGATCCGCATGGATGCGCCCGTTGCTCGTGCGCATCCGCAGCGTGGCCTTGACCGTCTCGGGCAGCTCGACGTGGACGCGCCCGTTGGAGTTCGTGGCACGGATGTCGGGATTCTCCGGCACCGACGCGACCCTCAGCTCGATCCGACCGTTGCTCGTCCGCAGGACCGGCGCACCGGTGATTTCCTCGGCGAGGATCCGGCCGTTCGAGGTCGTGGCCTTGATCCGGTCGCCCTCAATGCGCGCCATCTCGATCTTGCCGTTGGAGGTGCGGATCTCGATCCCGCCGACGACGTCCTTGACGACCACCGACCCATTGCTGGTCCGCAGGTCGAGCGTGCCGTTGACGTTGGAGGCGAAGATCCGCCCGTTGCTCGTCTTGACCTTGACGTCGCTCTTGACGTCGGTGACCCGGACGCGCCCGTTGGAGGTTTCGGCTCGCACGGCCAGGCCGGGGGGCAGCTTGATCGCAAAGGCCACCCCGCGGCTCCGCGCCGGGACCGACGGCGGGAACTGCGCGGTGATGCGAAGCACGTCTGATCGCATCAGGTCTCGCCCGATGTGGATCGAGATGCTCTCGGCGTGCGTTCTCGCGTCTTGCTCGTTCAGGCCGGTCGAGGACTTCTCGGCCTGGACATCGAGGTCCTTTCGTCCGGGGTCGGCTTGGACCTCGATCGAGCCGTTTCGGGTCTCGACGAGCACCTCGCGGACGCCCTCCAGGCCGACCGTCTCGCGAAGATCGACCGTCTCGTGAAAGCCGACCGTGGCCCGTGCCGGATAGGACGCGCAGCCGACGACCTGCGCGACCAGCGGCAACGCCAACAACAGTGCCCATCTTTTCCGTGTCATGGCGATCATCTCCTGGCTCCAGACGTGGGCGGTGGAGAACCGCGCTAGCTGATCCCACCGCGAATTGTACACCACTCTCCGTTCATGGCTAGTCGTTTCCGAGCGGGGATTGCTGCCAGAATTCTCGACGACCTGAGTGTATCTTCATCGAGGGATCTGGCACCATTTACCCGAGGGACGTAGCCAAGGGATGTAGGGACCGTCTTGTCGGCCTAGGAGTTGTCTGTTAGACTCCCTGGGTCAGCGCTTCGTGTGTTCACCAAGAGGCAAGGAACATGGCGCACCAATTGGCCGTCGTCGGACCCTTGCCGCCACCAATCGGCGGCGTAGCGGTCCACGTCGAACGACTCTTGCCTTATTTAGATAACGTAACACTAGATTATATCGTCTACAATACAGCGGGTACAACTGAAATTGACGGTCGGGCGGTGTCCGTGGCGCGCCGCAAGCATTGGTGGTTTCTTCGGTATCTCCTATTAGGCCATGAGTAGGTAGCGTATTTCCTCGGCAACCAATGGCAGATTTGGGCGGCGAGCTGGTTTCTCACACGGGTCCGGGGCAAGAAGGTCGTGATCAACATGCAGGGCGAGGCGCTGCGGTGGGCTTGGGAATCCCACGGGCGGTTCATTCGTAGGTTGATTGCCAACGGCCTGGACGCCGCGGCCGGACTCATCCCGTGCAATGAGCACATCCGCGACTACCTCAGAAAGATCGGCGACTTCGATCACAAGACCATCGTCGTGCCGGGGTTCATTCCACCCACACAGCGAGACGAAGACCAGGCCGCCGTCCCCGACCACATCAAGCGGTTCTGCGCGGAGCACGATCCGGTGCTGTTGGCCACCGGCGCCTCCGTGCTTCGCGAGAACAACACCGATCTGTACGGCATCGACATGACCATCGAGTTGGTCGACCGGCTTCGCGCGTCCTACCCGAACATCGGCCTGCTCTGGTTCCTGCTCGAGATCATCGGCGACGTGCCCGAATATAGCGAAAAGATGCGTCACGAGGTCGACCGCCGCGAGCTCCATGCACACTGGCTGTTCTGCGAGCCGCTGGCGCCCTTTTATCCCATGTACGGCCTGGCGGACATCATGGTACGGCCGACGCTCTCAGACGGCGACGCGCTCAGTGTCCGGGAGGCCTTGTACTTCGGCCTCCCGACGGTCGCCAGCGACGCCGTCCCCCGGCCCAAGGAGGTGATCCTGTGCCGAAAGCGCGATCAGGAAGATTATGAACGCGTCGTTCGGCAAACGCTGGACAACCTTGACGCGGAACGGGAGCGCCTGCGCCACCGGCCTGGCGGTACGGCAGTGGATCAAGAGGTTGCCCTTCTCAAGGAGGTCGTCGCTGCGGCCAATGCCTAGCTGGTCGAGCGCCCCGGCGGACGACGGGCTGACGGTCAACAAGGAGTCACGCACCTGATGAACGTTCTG
>CAYOGX010000531.1:0-4405 GCA_964403235.1 uncultured Planctomycetales bacterium
ATGGCCACGCTCAACAAGATTGCTTCCGAGCTGATGGTCGAGCTCGGTGCGCATGCCTGTACGGACGTGACCGGTTTCGGGCTGATGGGTCATCTGGCGGCGATGGCGAGGGCCAGCGAGGTCGATGTCGAGGTCGTCTGGGACGACGTCCCGCTGTTCACGGGCGTGATCGACTGCGTGGCTCGGGGCATCGTGCCCGGGGCGGTCGAGCGAAACAAGGAATCCGTGGGCGATCGCGTGGTATTGGGCGACGGCGTGCAACCGGCCATGCTCGATGTCTGTTGCGATGCACAGACCTCCGGCGGGCTGCTCATCGCCATCGCCGAGGCGGGCGCGCAGAAGCTGCTGGCCCGCCTTCACGAGGCGGGCGTTGCTGAGGCGGCTGCCATCGGGAAGGTGCTCGCCGAGGGTGCCGGCCGCGTCTTCTTGCAGACCAGGGGCGCCCGCCCGATCCCCGAGTACAATGACAAGGACGATGCGAAGCGGGCCCCGGCCGCATCGGCCCGACCCGCGATCGAACAGGCCGAATCTGAAGAACGCTGCTGCCCGGAACACGAGGACACCGAGATGGCCTGCTGTGAAGATGGCGACGGCGCGGCACCCGCCGCTGCGACCGGGCAGCAAGGCGTTGCCGAGATCCAGCAGAGGTTCCAGGACTTCATGAAGCTCGCGGGCGCGCCGGGCGCCCTGGACGTGGCCACGAAGCAGGCGATTGCGATCGCGCTGTCGACGCTGGCGAAGTGCGAACCGTGCCTCAAGACCCACATCAAGAAGGCTCGATCGATGGGCTTCACACAAGAGGAGATCGACGAGGCCGCCTGGATCGCCATCTCCTTCGGCGGTTCACCCACCATGATGTTCTACAATGCGCTGAGGAGGACCTCGGATGGATCGTGAGAATCCTACGCGGAGGTGGCCGGCGCCTGGTGGTGCCCCTGGTCTTCAAAACCAGTGTGGGGCTCGCAAGGGTCCTTGGTGGGTTCGATTCCCATGCACCTCCGCCATTTTTGATGACCGCCGAGCGAGGAGCGGGTGATGCGGGCGATTGGCAAACGGGCGCTGGTCCCGGTGGTCCTGATGCTGATCGGTCTGGGCCAGTTGATCTACGGCGCGGGGTTCCACTCGCAATCGATCCTGATCGAGCAGGAGCCGGACGCGCCGCCACCGATGCCGAGGCGCTTTGAGCCGCCCTCCTTCATTGGACCGGACGGGGGTCCCGCGGACTTCGCACCCCCGCCCTTCGTCGACATGCCGCCGGGGGCCCCATCACCGCCAAAGACCGAGCTGATCGCCCTGGCCGAGCCGCAGATGATCCACGAGGTCACCATCGGGGGGCTGACCCGCCTCGACACCGGGCAGCTCAAACGGACCTACAGCGGGGCGCCGCCGTCCGGCTGCCCGACCTGAGTGAGGTGACAGCCGGTCATGGTGGCCATGGCCAACGAGAAACGCAAACCGTTCACCGTCCGGCTTGCCCGGGAGAGGCCTTGGATTCAGGCCATCTTCCTGACGATCTGGCTGGGCCCGTTCTTGCCGCGCCTGCACAACGTCTGCTCGCCCGTCTTCCACTGCTACTCGTGCCCGTGGGCGGCCTTCGCGTGCCCCGTCGGCGTGTTGGCCAACTTCAGCGCCCTGCACGTCTTTCCGTTCATCGCGATCGGCACGGTGGTGCTCGTCGGCGGCGTGTTGGGAAGCTTCGTGTGCGGTTACGCCTGCCCGTTCGGTTTCCTCCAGGACCTGGTCGGCAAGATCCCCACGCCGAAGTTCGTTCTGCCCGCCTGGGCCGGTCACGTCCGCTACGTCGTGCTGATCGCGTTCGCTCTGGTGATCCCGTACCTGTATGGCGAGGGCCATCCGCTGTTCTTCTGCAGTCTGTGTCCGGCCGGCGCCTTGGAAGGCGCGGTGCCCAACGCAATCAGCGCAGCCATTGCCGGCAACGAGGTAGTCTGGCCGAACGCCGTCAAGCTCGTAATCCTCGGTGCCGTCGTGGTGGCCATGTTCTTCACACAGCGGCCGTGGTGTACGCTGTTGTGTCCGCTCGGCGCGGTGTACGGCCTGTTCAACCGCGCGTCGGTCTTCTTCCTCGGATACAACCGCGAGGAGTGCAAGGCGTGCGATCAGTGTGACGCGCTGTGCAAGTACGGCGTGCTGCCCGAGCCCGGCGTAAACGCCGCTCGCTGCATCCGCTGCCTGGACTGCACGCGTTGCGGCGCCATCTCCGTCGGCAGCATCCTGGGTCCCGCCGAGAGGACCAAGGCGGGCACGAGGACGGGAACCGGGACATCGCAGGATCGCTGAAACCTGTTCCAAGGCTGATCTCGTGTGGAGTCCGGACGAGGAGAGGCCCGACATGCCAAGGAGACTACGGATCGCCATCGCCGGGGCGGGGCCGGGGCGCGGGCAGATTTGGCCCGCCACGGTCAAGAAGCTCGACGACCTGTACGAGCTGTGCGCCCTGTGCGAGCCGGTGCCGGAGCGGGCGGCGGAGAACGAGCGGCGATGGGGCGTGCGGGTCTACACGGATCTGGACACAATGCTCGCCGAGCAGCGGCCCGACCTCGTGCTGGCGGCGACGCCCACGGACGCCTATCACGTCGTGGCGTGCAAGGCGGCCGGTTGCGGGGCGCACGTGATCAGCGAGATCCCGCTGGCCCCCACCCGACCCATCGCGGACATGAGCATCGAGGCGACGCGCAGGGCGGGCGTCAAGCTCGAGGTGGCCGAGAACGCTTACCGATGGGCCAGCGAACGGCTCAAGCAGAAGATCATTCGCTCCGGCATCGTCGGTCGGCCGACGCACGCGCGGCTGTGGTACACGTGCGGGAGCTATCACGGGCTCAACGCGGTCCGCGAGCTGGTCCGGGCCAACCCGTCTCGCGTGCTTGGATACGTTGGTACGATCCCCGAAAGCTGGCACGTCGACTACCTGGACCAGACGTTTCCCGAACGGTCGTGGGAAGGCGCGATCGTCGAGTTCGATTCAGGCCTGGTTTGTGTCTACGAGGTCCCGCCGCCGGGCCATCGGGGTAATACGTGGGAGATCGAAGGCACCGACGGCGCGCTCGTGGGCGACGAGCTGTTGTTGGGCACGGGCGGTTCGCGCGAACGGTTTGCGTTCCAGTGGGAATACAGCCGGGAGGGCGATCGCAAGGTCTTGGACCACGTTCGTGTGGATACGGAGCCACCGATCGTGTGGGAAAACCCGTTCAAGCGGTACGCGGTCGGCGACAACGACGAGGTCGCCCGGGTCGACATCCTGGCGGGCTTTCATCGATCGATCGTGGAAGACCTGCCCGCCGAGTATGGCCCCGAACGCGCCTGGCCGGACCAGGAGACGTGGATCGCCATCCGCCAGAGCGCCCTGCGCGACAACGCCTGGATCGACCTGCCGCTGACCGAACCTACGGAGTTTGAACGGCGCATGCAGGCCGAGTACAAGACGCTGTACGGATGCCCCTACGACGATCTGGACGGCCTGAGCAAGGTAGCGTTCCCGCGAGGCGGCGTCCGTTGGGCGGTCGGCCGACAGTTGTAGGGCCCACCGTGTGAACCCCAATTGAAAGGAACCGATCCATGATGAAGCTGGGCATGCACACCGACAATTGGCGACACTTCGACGTGACGTACGAGGTCCCCTGCCAGTTCGCGAAGGACAACGGGATGGAGTACATCGAGTTCGGGACCATCGACGGGGACTACTTCGTGCACGCGTTGGGGTACAACCCGCACATTCCGCTGCACACCGACCCGCTCAAGCTCAAGGCGTATCTGGACTCGATGGGCCTGAAGCTGTCGCAGTTGGACGCGGCCTATCCGATGTCGCTGCCGGAGGGGCAGTATCGCGGGATCGGGTACACGCTGCGGACGATCCAGTTCGCCAAGGGCGCCGGCTGCCCCTGCGTGGACACGACCGACGGCTCGCGCAAACCTGAGGGATACACCGACGACGAGGTGATGGCGCTGATCAAGCAGTACTACCGCGTCGTGCTCGAGTGGGCCGAGCGATACGATATGATCATCAACGTCGAGCCGCACGGGCCCTACACGACCAACCCGGATACGATGGAGCAGATCCTGACCTGCCACGATTCGCCGTACCTGCGGATGAACTTCGATACTGGCAACACGTTCATCGCCGGCAACGACCCGGTCGCGTTCTTGCGGCGGTTCCGGCACAAGGTCTCGCACTGCCACATCAAGGACGTCAGCGAGGAGCTGGCCCGGAAGGTCCGCGGCGGCGAGACGGGCATCGCCACGTCGGTGGTCGCCATCGGCGAGGGCGTCAACGCCGACAACATCGCCGGTTGCATCGAGCTGCTGAAGGAGATCAATTGGGACGGCGTGCTGTCAATCGAGGCCCAGGCCGCCCCGGGCAAAATCGAGCAGAGCCTCGAATGGCTGCGCA
>CAYOGX010000532.1:0-2096 GCA_964403235.1 uncultured Planctomycetales bacterium
CGAAGGTCATCACGATTGACGGCGTTGAGTACCACAGGAAGGACCAAGCATGACCCAAGAATACGGGCCGGGCAACATGGGACCACCGATGCTCACGGCGTTCGCGCTCGACCGCTTCGACCGCGAGGTCAACGCCACCCTGGTTGTGACCGAGTGCGACCGCGAGTGTGAGGAAGCGGACTTCGAGCTGCGCGACGTTGAGGTAGACGGCGAGGACGCAGACTATTACGACCTGAAGCACGTCCCCGAGGGCCACCTGAAAGAACTGGCCGTGGACGAAATGTTCGGGCTCTACACGAAAGGAACAGCATGAGCAACGAAACCGAAACATTCGCCCGCCGCATCTGCCGCGAGGTGTGCGACGCGATGGGCGTGGATTACGACCAGCTCGCCGCGCCGGTCAAGAACAAGCCGATCCTGAAGGCCCGCCGCGTTTGCGCGTACCTGTGCCGCGTCAAGGCCGGGGCGTCCTACCCGCAGATCACGCGGGCGATGGGCAAGAAGGGTAGCCACTCTGCGGCCCACGACGCCGTCGAGCGAGCGATGCAGAACGGCGACGACGATTACGCCGAGGGGGTGTGGTCGCGTATCAAGCCCGGCGTGTGCGTGGATGGCAAGGCGTACACGGTGTCGGGTACGCTCAAGGATGACCACCTGAAGGGCGCGTCGGAGTGAGGTTCCTTTCGCTGTTCAGCGGGATCGGCGGGCTCGACCTCGGACTCGAAGCCGAGGGTTGGGAGCCTGTCGCGTTCTGTGAGCAGGACGAGTACGCGCGTGGCGTGCTCGCGCGCCATTGGCCGGGCGTGCCGTGTCACGACGACGTGCGCACGCTCGACCCGCACGCCTATGGCACTGTCGATGCCGTAGTGGGCGGTTTTCCCTGTCAGGACATATCGAGCGCCGGAAAGGGCGCGGGGCTGAGCGGCGAACGCTCAGGCCTTTGGTGGGAGATGCACCGTGTCATTGACGCTATTCGACCCCGTTGGGTCATCGCTGAGAACGTGCCTGCTCTCCGCACACGCGGAGCTGACGGGGTTCTCGAATCACTGGAGGGAATCGGCTACGCCTGCTGGCCGTTCGTGGTGGGTGCTGATTCACTCGGAGCGCCCCAACGACGAAAGCGCGTCTTCATCGTCGGACGAATGGGTGACACCGACAGCGACTCAGTACGGGAGCAACGGAGGGGCTCCGGGAGAGATCGGCCCGCGCCGACAGTCGCTGATCGGCGCTACCAAAGCCTGGCCGACAGCGTTGGCAAGCGACCAGGAGCAAAGCGGATCCAGAAAGCGCGGCCGAAGTCTCACGAACGTCATCATGGATTGGGCGACACCCACGACCCGCGACCACAAGGACACGCCGGGCATGGCGACGAAAGCGGGGCATCGCTCCCGATTGGACCAGACTCCCCGCATGGCGTTCGCTTTCCCCCTGGACCCGACGACTACACCCAATGGCGCATGGTGCTTCAGGTTCGCCCAGAGCTTGCCCCAGCGCAGGCTGAACCCGGCGTTTGTCGAGTGGCTGATGGGGTTCCCAGACGGGTGGCTCGACGAGCGTGGCGAAACCAGCTCCGAGGGCTCGGAAACGCCGTAGTCCCCCAGTGCGGGCAACTGATCGCTCGGGCGATCAACAAGTACGAAACCCGCACAAGCGGCGGCGGTGTGGTACACTCCCGGCAACCCCGGAGGCCGCATGGGCACGCCGTTCAGGATTGAACACCCGTCCCGAAACGTGCACGTTGTCCGCATGGACCCAGCCGCAAATGAGTGGTGGGTCCTGTGCCAGAGCGACGAGCACCAGGACAACCCCGACTGCGACCGGGCTCTCCTGAAGGCCCACCACGAGCTCGCCCTTGAGCGCCAAGCCCCGATACTCAAGTACGGGGACTTCTTCTGCGCGATGCAGGGCAAGTACGACAAGCGTTCCGACAAGTCCAAAGTCCGCGAGGAGCACCAGGGCGGGGACTACCTGGACGCGCTCGTCCGTACCGGGGCGGACCTCCTCGAGCCTTACGCCCACCACATCGTCATGTTGGGCCGGGGCAACCACGAGGAGGCGATCCACCGCCGGCACGAAACAGACATCACCGAACGCAC
>CAYOGX010000532.1:2196-4401 GCA_964403235.1 uncultured Planctomycetales bacterium
AAGAACCGGGCTCAAATCGACAAGGTGATGAAGAAAGCCAAGAGCGACCTGCACGACCTCGCGGACGCGGTGTTCATCTGTGTGGTGACGACCCCCACCCACGACGACGCGATCGGCGATATTCACTACACACGGGCCGGGACAGGTGCCGCCTACACGATGATGATGTACGCCTTGAGCGCCGAGATGGCGCAGCAGGACGATGACGTGGAAGTCACGGAGCTGGACGACGACGACGATTGATTGCACACAGGACCCGTGTGTGCTACAATACAACCGCCTGTCCCGCCGCGCACAACAAGGACCGTTATGCGCGTCACAAGCCTTATCGCCGCCGTTCTCGTCTTGCTCACGCTTCCGGCGTGCAGCGCCCAGCGACAAGCCGACAAATACCGCGACCTCGCGGAAACGTCCGTGACCGCCGCCGAGCAGATCACCGAGATCCTTGAGCAATACCCCGCCGGGCAGTACGAGGGTAACGCCCTGCTCACGCCGATCCTCGAGGCGCTCCCCGAGAAGTGGCACGCGAACGTGACCAAGGCCGTCAACGTCGCGGGTGACGTTCGTGCGGGCGCAACCGCCGCCGCCCTGGAGCTCGCTAACCTCGCGGAGAACCTGGACGAACGCGCCGCGAACATGCAGGCACAAGCCGACAAGCAGGCCGGGTTCTGGTCGGACCTCATCGCCGGCGCCGTCAACCTCGGGCAAGCCGTCGCGGGTCCGGGCGGCATCGCCGCCGGCATCATGGGCATCATCGCCGCGATCCGCGCAAGACGCGACACCGAGAACGTCGTCCGGGCCGTTGACGTTGCACGGCGGGCGGACGAGAACTTCGACGCGGCTGTCAAGTCCAACGCCGGGGCCGCGATGAACATGATCCTGACCGCACGCGGCACACAGGCGAGGGTTGACAAGATCCGCGCCAAGCTCAACAAGCACAAGGCGGGGTCGTGATTCGATGTCGCCGGGTGAATGGATCGCACTGTCAGCGCTTGTGGCGACGGTCGTGTCGGCGATCTGGCGCTTGGGCTCTAAGCTCGGCGTGATCCAGACCGACGTACATGCCGTCAAGAACACCGTGCAAGAGATCCACAAGGACCAGCACGAGACGCGCAAAGACGTTGGTGTGCAGGGGGTTGCGATCGCAAAGCACGAGGTCCAGATCAATAACCACGAGCGACGGATCTCCGTGCTGGAGGAAGCGTCGTGAAAGCCGCACCAATCGCCGCCGTCATGCTCGCCGCCGGGTGCTCGGGGCCAACCCCGCGACCCGGCCTCCCGAACGTGGAGTACCGCGACCTCTCCAGCTCCGGCTGGGAATACCACGCCGACCGGATCGTTTGGGAAACCAGCGAACCAGTCCTCGTCTACTGGGTGACGGGTGACAACCGCATCCTTGACCTCGCACGGCAAGACACCAGCACGCCCATGATCGTCTACACGAGGGGGCACAAGTGAGAAAGGGACACCAATGCTCTACGTCGTCGCCGCGCTTGCACTCGCAGGCCCGCCCTTCACATCGACCTACGAGGAAGCGTTCCTCGACTTCATCGACCGGGGGGAAATGATGGCACCACGGCTACCCGTATTCGCATCCAACGACCTGACGTACAGCACGGGAAACCCCGTGTACGACTCGGGCGACGACCTGACCACGGGCTCAAACCCGTCCGCCGTGTTCTACGGCACCCACGCCAAGACGATCGCCCAGACGTTCACACAACGCACGGCACGATTCGCAATCGCCGGTGCCGATTCCCAGTGGTCGGGCGGACCCGAGCGTATCAACCTCGGCGTGGCGATCACATGGCCCGTCGAGTGGGCACAGTACGCGATCCCCGTCACGACCGGCGACCCCTGGAACACGCAGGGCAACAACTCCAACGCGGATGAGTTTGAAACGTCGCAGTGGAACGACACGACCGAGACGAGCACAAACAACACAACCAACGCCGCAATCCTCACCGCCGAGGGCATCGGCGACCCGTCCGAGATCCCCATGCCCTACTGGTGGTACGACGACCCCGGCACAGGGACGTTCCTGTTAGCGGGCAGACCCCTAGACGGCGACGACCAGGACTCGGTCTGGTACAACGAGACCAACTGGCAGGGGCCACAGGGCGGCACCGCCGTCAAGCTCCAGATCAACCTCCTGATCCTCACGGGCGGCAGCACCACCGCCCCCACCGCGATCACGCACCGGAC
>CAYOGX010000533.1:0-4392 GCA_964403235.1 uncultured Planctomycetales bacterium
TCGCCACCGACGACGTCTTCTACATGATCGACACGGATGGTGAAGGGTGCCTCATGCTTGACCCCGAGACCGGCCGGGAGATAGGGAGTGTTCGCCTGCCGGACCATCCGGGCGAATGGAAGTGGCTCGCGATCCAGGACGGCATCCTGTACGTGCTGATCGGCCAGCAGAAGGATCCGGCCGAGACCACCATCGTCCGCAGTCAGTTCGGCCACTGGAGTTGGGGTGAGCTGAGCAATGGCTACTACCAGCGCCGGGTGCCGTGGGGATACGGCAAGACGATCCTCGCCTACGACCTGGGCGCCAAGAAGGTGGTGTGGTCCCATCGGAATCCCGTCCGGGTCGACTCGCGCGCCACCGTCCTCGGCGGGGGACGCGTTTGGTTCTACGCCCCGGACGCCCACATCGGCTGCCTGGACGCCCAATCCGGCAAGGTGCTTTGGACGAACGACGACGCCGAGCCCCGCCGGCTAATCGAGGAGTCGGGAAGGGGTCTAAAGTCCACGCCCGGCTTCAAGACGACGTGCTACTGTCTCTACACCCCCAAGGCGTTGTACTACCAGGCCCAGACGCGGATGAACGTCGTGGCCGTTTCGCTCAAGGACGGCCACCTGTTGTGGCACCGCCGAAAGACGACCAACAACCCCAACATGCTCTACGTCGACGATCATCTGTTCGTGGGAATCGGCAAGGACGGCAGCACGCTCAAGCTCGACCCCATGACCGGCAAGACGATCGCGGACCTCAAGTTCGCCAAGCGCTCGTGCGTCCGGCTGACGGCCACGCCCGACTCGTTGTTCTGCCGCGGCATGCCCGAGGGCGTCACCCGCTACGACCGCGCCACCGGGAAGGTTCTGTTCAACGGGGCCGTCCGACCCGCGTGCAACGACGGCGTCATCGGTGCGAACGGTCTGTTGTACATCGGGCCGTGGACGTGCGACTGCAATCTGACGTTGATGGGCCGCCTGGCGTTGTGTTCGGCCGGCGAGTTCAAGTTCGATCGACAGGCCACCGCTGCCGAATGCCTCGAGACCATGAAGGGCGACGTGACCCGTGTCGCGCCGTTCCCCATCACCGCGAAGGACTGGCCCACCTACCGTGCCAACGTCGACCGTAGTGCGAGCACGCCGGTCGCCGTGCCGAAAACAAGGGCGCGACTGTGGCGGCAAGAGGGCCGCTTCAACGGCCCGAGCGCGCCGACGGCCGCGGGTGGGCTCGTGTTCGTCTGCGACGGGGACGGCAAGGTCCGGGCGCTCGATGCGGCCACGGGCAAGGTCAAGTGGACGGCACTGACGGCGGGCCCGATCATGCAGCCGCCGACGATCTGGAACGGCCGGGCCTACGTCGGCTGCGGTGATGGATTCGTCTATGCCTTCGAGGCCGCCACCGGCCGGGCCTTGTGGCGGTTCCGGGCCGCGCCCTCCGAACGGCGGATCATGGTCTACGACCACCTGTGCTCGACCTGGCCGGTCAACAGCGGTGTTCTGGTCGCTCACGGCGTGGCCTATGCCGCCGCCGGCATCATCGACTACGACGGCACGTACGTCTTCGCCCTCGACGCGGTCACCGGCAAGCCCAAGTGGCAGAACACCTCGTCCGGCCACCTCGACCCGACGCTGCGGAAGGGGGTGTCGGCCCAAGGGAACCTGACCCTCTACAACGGCAAGCTGTGGATGCCCGGCGGGAACGTGGTGGCTCACGGCGTCTATGAGCTGTCCGATGGGACCTACCGCGGAACGAACGCGGGCAACGGCTCGCCAAGGAGCAACCGGGGCGAGGAGATCGGCGTGTTCCGCAAGCACAGTCTGATCTCGGGCGGTCGGCTTCGCTACTCCGCGCGCGACAACGTCGTCAATCCCGGCAGCTTCGTCGCGACCTCGACCAAACACCGCCACTTCGTGATGACCGTGTGCTCCGGTAAGATCCCGCCCGCGTGGGACGACGACCGAATTGTCATGGTCAACGGCCGCAAGACCGCCCCGCAATGCTGCACCGCCGAGCAGTTCGAGGCGTGCCTGGCCAAGAAGGACCGCAAGGCCCGGCCGAGACCGTCGTGGGTCACCAACGCGCTCAACAATGGGATGTCGTGTCCCTGGCGATGTCCCGGAACGCCGTCCTGGCAGTGTGTGAGTTCCCCATCCCACGTCAGATCAAGACGCGCTGGCAGCTCGTCGCGCTGAACCGCACGGACGGCTCGAAGCTATGGGCACAGAACCTGTCCGCTCCGGCCCTGCCGGGCGGGCTGCTGATTGACAGGGACGGGCGGGTCGTCGTGGTCCTGCTTGACGGCAGCGTCGAGTGCTTCGGCCGGAAGCGCCCCGTCTAGCCGGTCACGATGCTTGCCGCGGTGAAGCCGAGCGAGGCGGTATTGTCAGCAACACGCGATGGCTGGCACGGTCAAGCGAAGTACGTGCTTAGCGTCTTCGCTGGGTGGCATGGGCAGGCTTCGCGAGGGACGAGCGAAGTTTGCCCGTGCGAACGCCCGCTATCGTGCGAGCACGGGCAAGACGCAGGCCTCAGGGGTCGGACCCTGCCCATACGGGCCGGCGCCATATCGTTCATCGTCTTCGTCGCTGCGATTGGACGCAGCGGCTCCGCTTGCGAGGATCAAACCGTCCGCGACGCGGCGTTTGCCCAGGCGCGCGACGTCCACCGACTCTGCGTGATCGCCAACGCAGACGATTCGATGGCCCGGCGGATATGCGACCGTGTCGAAACGTGGCTTCAGGGCGCCGGCGAGGGGTTGAACGTCGCGTTGGTCCGCGTGGCCGCCGACGGGCCGGGCGTCAAATGGTCCGAGTACGGCCTGCCGTCCGCGCCGCCGTCGCTTCCGGTGGTGGTTCTGGCGGGATGGCAATCGGCCGAGCGGCGGGGCTTTTACATCGACCACTGGCAACCGGCGCCGACGGTCGACGACCTGGAGCGGCTCAAGACGTCGCCCGCCCGCCAGGCGCTCCAGCGCGACCTGGTCCGTCGGCTGGCGGTGTTGCTGTACGTCCCCGGCGCGGGGGATCAGCACGCCGGTACGGAGGCCGTGCTTCAGACCGTCGTCGACGCATGGTCGGCGCGGGAATCCGCCGGCGTCAGCCTGGTCCGCGTCGAGCGGTCGGATCCGCACGAACGGCTGTTGGTTTCATTCGTCGGCGCGAACCGGGCGCGCGACGATTGGGTCGCCGTCGTGTTCGGTCGCGGCAAGTTCATGCCGCCCCTCGTGCGCGCCGACATCACCGAGGCGGGCCTGAATGCGTGCCTCGAGACCCTGGTGGGCGCATGCACCTGCCTGACGTCGCCGTCGCTGTTGGGCGTCGACATCCCCATGGTGTGGGACGAGACCCTGGACGCCACCGTCGTGCCGCTTCGCGCCGGCGCCGATCCGAACGCCCCCAAACGACTCCAGACCGTTCTGGCCGAGACGCGCGGACCTCGGTTGAAAGGCCCCATGCTGGCCACTACGCTGTGGACGTTGGGCGCGCTCGCACTGCTGGTGTGCGGCGCAACCGTCGTCATCGCCTGGCGCCGGCGTCGCTACGACCCGCGGTCGCCCTGTGCCTGATCCCGTCTTCGGTCGGACGGTTTGGCGCGCGAATGGGTGGCCTTGACTTTCCCTCCGAAGTGCTTGTCGAGGAACCCCTCCATCCGTTCCAACGTCGGTTTGAAGTGGGGGGGCTTGTTGAAGAACGCGTGCTTCGCGCCCTTGGCTTCGTACAGCTCCGTGTCAATGCCCAGGCCGCGGAGCTTGTTCATCATCGCCACCGACTGCTCGAACGGCACGGTCGTGTCGGCCGTGCCGTGCAGGAACAGGAACGGCGGGTCACCTTCGTCGATGTGCGTGATGGGTGACGCCTTCACGTACAGCGCCGGGTTCTCCTTGTATGGCGGGCCGAGGAACTTCTGGATGGCATTCTTCAGGGGCGCATTCCTGCCGAGCTCGTCCAGGTCGGATACGCCGTTGAAGTCGACCACCAGCGCGACGCGGCTGGAGAACTTCGCGTGTCCGCCCTTGCCCTCGAAACCGTGTGACTTGTCGGTCACGCCGACCATGGCGGCCAGATGCCCGCCGGCCGATCCGCCGCAGGCGGCGATGCGGTTCGGATCGATTCGATAAGTCTTGGCGTTGGCCCGCATCCATCGAACCGCGCACTTGCAGTCCTCCAGGGCGGCGGGGAACTTGGCCTCGCCCGACAGGCGGTATTCGATGCAAGCAGCGACGTAGCCCTTGCCCGCCAGATACGCCGCCTGGCGGTGGAACTGTCGCGGCGTGCCCCCCCGCCACCCCCCGCCGTGAATGAAAACGATGCCTGGCCGCGGGGCCGCCCCGCCCTTCGGCAGGAACAGATCGAGCTTGAGGTCCCGCCCGCCCCCCTTGCCGTAGACCACGTCGCGCTTCATCTC
>CAYOGX010000534.1:0-1377 GCA_964403235.1 uncultured Planctomycetales bacterium
CCGGCGATGACTTCGCTGTCGCGCATCGGCCAGAGCCGGTACGTGTCGGACCAACTCGACCCCCTGAACTTTGTCTCGCTCAGCACCTCGACCGCCTGCGTGACGCCACCCTTGACCCACCTTGGCGGGCAGTTCAAGCCGGACGCGGAGAACAAGCCGCCGCGATCGAACCGCATTGTTTTCGTCTCGTCTGCCGTGTCCGCGCGGTGCACGGCCTTGAGCCGATGGTTGCCTGTGTCCGCAACACCATCCACGCCCAGGACGATCTCGATCCAGTTGTCAGACAGGATGCCGACCGCCTTGGTGTCGTCCAAGTCGGCCGCAGACGTGCCACTGTCGAGCACGGCAAAGTCGGAGATCTCGGTGCTCATCGCCTTCATGTAGAGAAGGCCGCAGACGTTGTTACCCGCTGTAAGCGATACCTCCTCAAACAGCATGGTGATGTTGCCGGCATCGGTTCGCGTCGCGTCGATTGTGTTGTCGCCGACCACGCCGCCGGTGCCCAGGCTGGGGCTGATCCCCGCTTGTGGGACAGACGTGTTCGACACCGTCCCGCCGATCGAGTCGGATTCGGACATCAGGTTCGTCGCGGCTGGTGCGATCTCGGTCGTCTTGGCGTAGCTGCGCCGGGGCAGCTTGACGCGGACCAGGTTGCGGACGTTTGGCCCCCCGGTGCTGTTCTCAAGCGATCCGATGAACGTCTCACCGATCCGGGTGAGGTATTTGACGCCCCTGAATCCCGATCCAAAGTGGTAGAACGTGATCCAGCTCGACAGGTTCCCGTCGCCGAGCATGATGTTCGATCGGTCAAGCTCGGCTACAGGGCTGTGTGACGCGAGGTACGCCCCGCCGAACTGCGCAACAGGCCACACGTAGCGATGGTGCCCACTGCTGGGGTCGTTTCGGAAGAAGCGAGGGATGCCGCTGTCCGCCTCTCGTATGGTTGGCGCTGTTGCGGTCCCATCGATAACACCTTCCCACTGGAACTCTGCGATGCCATGCGGATCGTCGCAGCCGTACAGGTAGGTGGTGTCGGGCCCGGCAACCTTAGACCCGCCGATCGGCTGCTGCGCCTTCTTGTTGGTGCTAACAACTTCGGACCAGCTCTCTCCGGCATCTGTCGTCCGCATCATCGACCTGTTTGGGCCGTCACCAAGGAACGCGAAGTCCCCCAGGATCATGTGCGTGTGGTTGTTGGCCGACGTGACGGGCGAGCCTGAATCGAATGATTCGACGAGCGTGATGCCGTCCGTCGATCGGTAGAGTTTGGTCGCAACGGGCGTGTTGGGGTTGGCGTAGTAGCCCAGGTCGAGCGAGACGAAGTTGCCGCTGCTGTCGAGCCGGACGTTGACGCCGTGCTCTTGCAGTCGCCTCCCT
>CAYOGX010000534.1:1387-4389 GCA_964403235.1 uncultured Planctomycetales bacterium
TCTTGTCGCCGAAGTCGTGTCGCGGGTACTCCGGGCAGGTGATGAGGATGTTCTAGACGGCGTCGTCGGCAGCGGCGAGGTCGTGGGGCGAGGCATACTTGCCGCGGACAGCCCTGCGCTGTCTGCGGTCGGCAGCGAGGCGTCCCCGCCCCCGATCTGGCATCGCGTCGCCGTCGCGTCGCCTTCGATGTCGGCGATATGCCAAAGCTCGCGGTTGACGACATCGCGCACGGCGATCATATCGATCCGGGTCGGCGAGTAGGGGTAGGCGATGCCCTGGTACAGGTCGCCAAGCACCGCGAGCTTTGTCCACGTCTCGCCGTCTGAGCTACCGTACAGGTCGCTGCTGGTCTTTCCTCGCGCAATGAACAGTCGGTCATCCACACCGACAAGCGGGGCCAGGTCTTCACCTACACCCGATGTCGGGTCCACCTCGACCGTGACGTCGTCCACCTCGAGCATCAGCGCCGGGATCGGCACGCCCGCCGCATACTCGATGCCGTTCTCATCCCAGGCGGGCGAGTTGCGCGTGAACTGTGCTGTCATTCATTGCTCCGGTGATCGCTGCCTTCTGTGACCGTGTTTCCCTGGTTGAGCCTGCTCTCGACAAGCTCGGTCATGGTGTTGCATCTCCGATTCTGATCCCTGAGATTTCAGCGTAAACCTCGGTACCCCAGCCACTAGGAAACCCGAGCCCGTTTGTGGCTTCCGTGACTTGGCATCGGTGCTGGACCTTCGCGGTGAAGGGCGAGCCTTCATCGACGATCCCGACGCCCTGAGAGTCCATCTGCACGGCAAGCACGCTTGAACTGATCGCGCTGCGGCCAAGCAGGTAAGAAGGTGTGCCGGTAATGACGACCCGGCTCTGGTGCGTATTGACGTTGTAGGCCGGTGCAGCCCACCAAAGAATCCACTTGCCCGCCGGCAGCGTGATCTCATTGGATGAGAGCGTGATGCCCGAGCCGAGCTGCTCAAGGGCGTTGATTGTCCGGTCAGTCCACGACCCCGCCGTGAATGTGCCGCCCGCCGTACCCGATGTCTGCTCCTCCCTTGCCGAGAACGCATTGATCTCGTTGACTGACAGCTCCGACTGGATGTAGGCGGCTAAGTTCGCAAGTGTGATCGCCTTGGTCGCGGGAGTACCGGTCACGTCGTAGGCGAACGGGATCAGGTCCCCATCGTTCGGCGTCGTCTCTTGCGAGAGCGCGCTGATCTTGCTGTCTGCCATTATCTACGCCGTCCTTTGGGATAGCCCCGCGCAAGCAGGGCGTGCGTCGTTTGGGTGAGGTTGACGTTCTTGATCCGGTCGTCTTCCACGTTCGCCGCACGCTTCTGCTCCTCGAGCTTTGCCGCGTAGCGACGGTCTTCGGCGATGTCCTGCCGCTTGTACCGAACAAACTCAAGCTGCGCGTGCGCGATGATGTACTTTTGGATGATCTCGGGGATCTGATCGAAGCTGAGTTGGAACACAACATCGGTGAGCACGACATCAGCGGTGAAGGCTGAGTCTGTGTCGTTGATCGGGTCGTACAGTTTGCCGTTCTTGATCGCGTACTCGTCGCCATACTTGCTGCCTGAGAATTGCAGGATGCCGCTCATGTCGATCTCCCCGCCGCTGGGCGACAGGGTCCGCTCATCAGCCGTGTTGCATGACCAGCCCTTCGACATGACTTCGTTGATCGACTCGTCCAGGATCGTCTCGGCCTCGGCCTCCTCGGTCGTGCCGCCGGTGTCCAGTGCGGTGACGGGGGGGATGCCGACTGAACGCAGCACCCTGTTGACCGCCGCGAGCTTGGACACCCCGCCGACAACCGACTCGCTGACTCCGTCGGCGGTAAAGCTGATGCGCTCGTCGCCGGGGCTCTGGATGTGAGTCACACCGCCGATGATCGCCGTCACCTCGACGGCGAACACGTCGCCAAGCGTCAATCCAGCAAGCGACACCGACCCGCGATACCAGCCTGTCCCCGAGTCGGTAATCGTGACCGTGGCTGCCGTAGCAACCTGGTTGACGTAGAGCACGCCTGTCGGTGTGCTGTCGGCGTCGGTCGGGACCCCGCTAGAGTTCTTTGTTTGGAAGCGGAAGGGATACGTGTCGCCGATTGCCCAGCTCATGCGTTCCTTTCGCTAGTTGTTACCCGAAACTGATGCCGCCGTTACCGCCGCCCCCGCTGCCTGTTGGGGACAGCTCAAGCGCGTTCGCGCTGAGCTGCGGGACGCCACTGTCGCTTACGATGATCTTGTTGAACAAGCCGTCGGCCGACCCCGGCTTGCTATCCGGGTCGTATGCCGCCGCGAAGATATGGTCCAGGTGCAGCGCCACAAGCGCGGCGTTGACTGCGGCTTGAATCGCAGTCGAGTCGGGCGGCGTGGTCGTGTTCGCCCCGTCTGTACCTCGCATGTTGTTGGCTGCTGACGTGACAACGCCATCGGTCACATCCAACTGCCCCGTTCCGGTCCCGCTGCTGACGAGAACGCTCGCCCCGATGTCGCGGGCGGTTTGGGTGGTGCCGCCGACCGCAACGGTGTCCACTTCAAGGTTGTCGCTTCCCGCTGCCAATGAGTCGTACACGTTGGCTGGGACAATCTGGCCTTCGCGTACTGTCACCCACGGCGTTGTAATGCCGCCCATCGTCATCGACACTTGTAGCTGGTAGCCCTTGCCGTGGTTGCCCGTCGAGGCCGGAATTGTCACGCTTGCTTCATAGTCGCCGGTTCCGTCATCGCTGACCGTGACACTCGCAGCGTCTACGGCCCCTTCGATCACCAGCCGACCGCTCGGCGTGCTGTCGGCGTCCGACGCGGCTCCGGTGTCGTCACCCGCACCAAACTGAGCGGCAATGGCAAGGCTTGGCTTTACTAAGTCCATCACGCCCTCCTCTGGATAAACGGGCTTCCGACTTGCGGGAGTAGGCCGGAGCCGCCGCCGATCACCTGTGTAAGCCCGGCGTACTCGGCGGTGCGTCCGTTGATTTCAAACGGCAGTGTGCTGATGACCTCGT
>CAYOGX010000535.1:0-4378 GCA_964403235.1 uncultured Planctomycetales bacterium
CACATACGAACCAAGGCCAGCTGATCACGGTAAAGAACACCGCTGCGCGTAGGCTTCCCCGGCGTATTTGGTGACCTAGCACAATGGCGGCGGCGCCCCAAAGGGTTACTGCAGTGACGCCGACCCCGGCAACTCGAGGCGAGTGGGCCCCCGTGGGTGACCACTTCCCGGTAACAAGCCGGCACGCAAAGACCGCAAGCCCGGCCAGGAGGAAGAGCACGCCGGGACACTGGATGGTCCACCCGCATCTCTTCAGTACACCGGTCTCGCCACGCACCACTATCACTCCGACCGGGACGTTGTTCCGGAGGGCGCCGCTTCCAGAGTCAGATCGGGACGCGTGTTGCCCTGGCCCATCCCAAGGCTTGGGGCAAAGCCCCGTTCACGATCTCCTAACGATCCCACTTCCTTTCGCACTGCTCCTCATCAGAGGAGCTGCGTCTGTCTTGACGCACCGTACCATGCTCGTCGTGCATCACCACCCGCTTGTCGATGGTCGTCGGGCTGTGAACGGTTGGGTACATCTTTCGTTTCTCGGGTTCATGGCGTATGCTTCTGGTCGTGTGGGCACGGTGCAGCCGTGCAACGCCGGTGCGGGGGCTGCCACGATGCCAGACGAGGGATTTGACTTGAGCGACGTCAAGGTGACAGCCGCACCACGATATATCCTCGTACCATGTTTGATGATGGCGATCAACCCCGTCTGGGCGTTCGCTGCGAAGGGGCATGCGGTCATGGAGCACGTGGTCGTCTACAAAGAGCCGGGGCGGTTCGGGGGTTGGCCTGCCAATCACGGGATATGGTCTTGGGGCGACGAGATCGTCGTCGGATTCAGTGCGGGGTACTACAAGGACCAAGGGCCGACGCGCCACCACATCGACCACGACAGGCCCGAAGAGCACCTGCTGGCCCGCAGCCGGGACGGCGGCCGGATGTGGCAGATCGAGAACCCCGCCGCCAAGGGCGTCCTCGTCCCGCAGGGCCCGGGGCTTCACGGCATCCGTCCGCCGGGCCTGGTCGAGGCGGAGCCGGTCGATTGTCCCGGCGGAATCGACTTTGCGCACCCCGATTTCGCCATGACGGTCCGCATGTGGAGCGTTCATACGGGCGCGTCGCGCTTCTACTACTCGACCGATCGGTGCGTGACGTGGAAGGGCCCGTTCAAGCTGCCGCTGTTCGGGCGGAAGGGCATCGCGGCCCGAACGGACTACATCGTCAACGGCAAGCGCGATTGCATGCTGTTCCTGACCGCGGCGAAGTCCAATGGCCATGAGGGCCGGCCGATGTGCGCCCGCACGACCGACGGCGGCAAGACGTGGCGGCTCGTCGCCTGGATCGGGCCCGAGACCAAGGGCTTCGGCATCATGCCGTCCACGGTTCGGCTGTCCAAGTCGCGGCTCCTGACGGCCGTGCGGCGGCGGGAAGGGCGGAAGCGCCGGATCGAAGCCTACGTGTCCGACGACAACGGGTCGACGTGGCGGCTACTCGGCACGCCCGCGCCCGACACCGGCGAGGGGAACCCCGCGAGCATGATCGTGCTAAAAGACGGGCGGGTCTGCATCACCTTCGGTTACCGTGCGGAGCCCTACGGCATCCGCGCCAGGCTCAGCGACGACCAGGGCAAGACGTGGGGCGAGCAGATCATCCTCCGCGCCGACGGCGGCTGTCGCGACCTGGGCTACCCGCGGACGGTACAGCGACCGGACGGGAAGGTGGTCACGGTCTACTACTTCAACGACCGTCCCGACGGGGACCGGTACATCGCCGCGACGATCTGGGACCCCGGCCAAGTGAAACGGTAGTCTCGCGGTCAGACCAGTAGCATTCGCATCGGCTGAAGCGTTCGGTTGAAGGGGTTGTGCACGAGGCCGAGGATCTCGAGGGTGACGGTGCCCAGGAGCGGCTCGTCCCCCTCTTGGCCCAGGATGACGGGCGTGTGAGCCTCACCTTGAGGCAGGCTGATATGGCATTCGGAAATCGCTCGCTCGATCTGCGTCCCGTCCGCCAGGGTGAACGTGGCGGTCCGCTTGGGCTGCAACCCAAGCGCCTGCCAGTCTTCGCGAGCGAGCAGCGAGTACGATACGCCGCTGTCGACGAGGAAGCGAACGGTCGCTGTCTTGCCGTTTGGACCTGTCGCTTCGCCTTCGATGTAAGTGACGCCCATTGCTCCGCCGCTCTTTGCAGGTTCTCTGTGTGTTTGCTCTGTAATATTCTCCTTGGGACTTCCACTATAGCGCGGGTTCGCCAATGGTACAACCAGGCGTACTTCTGGGATGACGTGTCATCGGGAGGTAATCCATGAAAGCCACTGCAAGTTTGCTCGTTGGGATCGTAGCGTTGTGGTCCCCCTGCGCGGCAGGTGAGACGACTGCGACGAGCGGGCCAATCCTGCTGACAGTCCAGGACCAGCTCGGCGTCGAGCGGAAAGGCGAGATGGTCTGCTCCGGCGTGCCGTTTGCGCGGGGTGCGCTGCGGCCGGAACAGCCCATGCACGTGGCGACGGCGAGCGGCCAGGCGTTACCGACGCAGACCAAGGTCCTGGGCCGCTGGCCTGACGACAGCGTCAAGTGGCTGCTGGTGCAGTTCTCGGCAGATTGCCCGGCCAAGGGAAAGCGAGCGTATCGGCTGGTCCGCGGTGAGGCACCGTCGCCGAAACAGCGTTTGGTCATCACGGACGGGAAGGACCGGATCGAGATCGACACGGGACCGTTGCGGGTGACCGTGCCCAAGACGACGCTCACCGTGCTCGGCGAGGCATGGCTTCGGCGGGACGGGCGCGAGGTCCGCGTGTTGGCTGGCGGCACGCCGATGCGGTTCGAGCTGGCCGACGGCACCGTGCACGGTGCCGCCGAGGCGAAGCCCGAGACGGTCACGGTGGAGGAGTCCGGGCCGCTCCGGTCGACCGTTCACGTGGCCGGCTGGCTCGAAGGGCCCGGGGCCAAGCGGCTGTACAAGCTCGACACGCGGCTGCGCTTCTACGCCGGCAGGCCGTACATCCGCGCCGACTACACCTTCGTCTGCCTGGGTCAGCCTTCTCTGCACCAGGTCAAACAGATTGCGTTGGACGTCTCGCCCATGACGGGCGGCGGGCCGAGATTTGTCCTGCCCGGCGATTCGCAGCCGACCCAGGGGACGCTGTCGGCCGGACAGACCGCGGTGGTGTCCGTCAACACCGAGATGGTCTGCCGCGTCGGACTGGACGGCGAGCTGGCCAAGTCTCCAGGGCACCTGGATGGCTGGGGACTGTTGACGGGCGATACCGCGTCGGTGGGCGTGGCCGTCGGCGATTTCTGGCACTTGGGCCCGAAGGCGATCGAGATGGGTGCCGATCGGATCCGGCTCGCGCTGTGGAGCGCGCGGGCCGGCAAGGTCCTCAAGCTCGGCCGGACGCGGGCCAAGACGCACCGGGTGCTGTATGACTTCGGTCCGGCTCGCCCCGACGAGCGCGCCGGCTTGAACCGCCTGGTGGCGTTCGGCCAGCCCCTGATCGCGACGACGTCGCCCGAGTACTTCTGCAAGACCGACGCCTTGGGCCCGCTCTCGCCGGCCGGTGCGCCCGAGACGGCCGAGTACGACGAGAAGCTCTGGCAGTGCTTCGAGGTGCTACGCCAGCAGCGAGAGACGATGCCACGCGAGAACGGCATGCTGCACTATGGCGACTACTACCACGGCGGGTACGGCAACAAGCTCACGCGGGGCGACCTGGAATACGACACGGGACACGGGTGTTTCCTGCTGTACGCCCGGAGCGGACGACGCGAGTACTACGACTTCGCCGTCGCCTGCAACCAGCACTTCATCGACATGGACGTCAACCAGGAGACGGGCGACCAGCGGTTCCACGGCTACAGCGAGCGCGCCGAGACGCACGAGGCGGTGACGACGAGTCTGGAGTGGGGCCACGTCTTCACCGACTGCATGGCCGACAGCTACTACCTGACCGGGGACGAGCGCAGCTTGACGATCCTGAAGATGGTGGCGGATCGCATTGCGATGATCGCCGACGGTGAGGGCTACGAGCAGATCAGGAACATCTTCGCCGGTGCGGAGCGTCAGTTGGGCTGGCCGCTGTCGGCGCTCTGCCGGGCCTACGAGGTTACACAGGACGAGAAGTATCTGGACGCCTCCAAGAAGATCGTATCCTACGTCAAGATCTACGCGAAGGACCCGATGGCGGCCTACGAGAACGGCAAGTGGTGGCGGTGCTGGATGATGGACGGGTGCAAGGTCTTCATGGTCGGCGCGCTTCACGAGGGCCTGGCCGGCTACTACGAGATCACGCGCGACGAGGAGCTGCGCGGCGTGATCGTCAAGAGCCTGGATTGGCTGATCGACCACATGTGGAACCCCGAGATGGACGGGTTCGTCTACGAGTTCA
>CAYOGX010000536.1:0-4371 GCA_964403235.1 uncultured Planctomycetales bacterium
GGAGAAGGCGATCTTCGACGAGCTGGAAGAGGCCATCGTCCACAACGCCCTGCAGCACCTGCTGGTGCTTCCGAACGTGAGCTGGTCGGACCGCGAGCTGGCCGCGTATCACGCCAAGCAGTTTCTCCGCGAGATGGTCGAGCGCCGGGCGCGCGCCAACATCGGGAACGCGCGGGGCACCATGCGTGCCACCGCCCCAAGGTTTGCATGAGGTAGCTGATGACCCAGCTCTATACGAACAACGCCCGCAGCTACCTGCAGACCGCGATCAGCGCGTCTGACAACACCTTGACGCTTGTCTCTGGCGGGGCGGCACTGTTCCCGGTCATCACCGGCGAGGATACCTTCTCCGTCACGCTGGTCTCGGCCATGGGGCAGATTGAGATCGTCACGGTGACCGCGGTGGCGGGCGACGTGTTCACGATCCAACGCGGTGAAGAGAACACCACGGCGCAGTCCTTCGCCGCCGGCAGCTTGGTGGAGCTGCGGATCACCGCCGCGGCCCTCACGCGGGCGCTGGATCGGGCCCTTGAGGGCTCGATCAACGCGACCTCGGCCTACGGCTTTGAGCGTCCCGGTGACGCTCCCGAGCTGTTTGAGTATGGCACTGCGACGGTCGCAAAGAACATCTACGGCACCGTCATTCGGTTCACGGAGGCCGGCAAGCTGACGACCAAGGGTATGGTCGCCATCGAGACCGATGACGTCTACACCTGCCGGTACCGGTACAGCCGCTCGCTCGACAGTGGTGACCCGGCCAACGACGGTCTGCAGTTCGGTATCGACCTGCTGAACGGCTTCGGCAACCTGATCGGTGAGCGCACGCTGGCCTCGGACAACACCCTGCTGGTCCAGTCGCAGGAGCGCCTTGTCGAGGTCAAGATTGCAACGACCACGCTCCCGAGCGCCGAGGTTATCCTGCCCACCAGCGTGAAGTATGTGCGCCCGTGGGTGAAGGTCTATGGCGTCGGGCACCAGACGGACATCGAGGTCTGCAGCACGACCATCGACCCGCCGCCGGGTGCGCAGGGTATCCCCGGCCCGAACGCGGAGATCACGGTCTCCGGGGCTCCGGCGGTGGCGCGCACCTTCTACGTCACCATGTCGGGGAACGACAACAACGACGGCTCGACGCTCTACGCACCGCTTGCGACGGTGGGTGCGGGCCTCGCCAAGGCCGCGGCGCTCGAGGAGCCCGCGGTGGTGATCGTTCATCCGGGCGAGTACACCGTCCAGCCTGACACTGAGATTCCGCGCAACTGCGCCCTCTACGGCTACGACCTCCGCACGACCAAGCTCTCCTTGCCCTTCGGGTTCGAGGAGAACAACATGTTCCTGATGACCAGCGGTATCAAAGTCCGCGGCTTCACCTTCACCGGCCTGCGCCACGAGGAGGGCTGGGACCTCGACAACCCGCCGCAGAAGGGCTTCGCCTTCGCGTTCAAGCCGGGCGAGATCATCACCCGGTCGCCCTACATCGCCGACTGCTCGCAGCTCCACAACTTCACGCAGGATGAGATGACCCTGCCCATCGACAAGGCCGCGGGCAACCCGCTGATGCCGCGCGGCGGGGGCAACATCATCGCCGACGGCTCGGTCCTCGGCCCGTCGTCGCCCCTGCGGTCGGTGGTGGTCGACAGCTTCACTGCCATCAACCCGAACGGCGTCGGATACCTGATGGTCCGCGATGCCTTCGTGCAGCTGGTGTCGGTCTTCACCAACTGGTCGCGCGTGGGTCTGTGGGCGCATCAGGGCGGGCAGGTCACGGTCGCCAACTCCAACAATACCTTCGGCGACTATGCGCTGGCCGCGACCGGCTTCCGCAACATCCTGCAGCTGCCCGATTTCGACCCCCTCGCCCCGCTTGCGGTCTACGAGCCCGCGGCTGACCAGATCGCGCTCGACACCGACACGATCATCAACAACATGTACGCGCAGCTGGCGAGCGAGTTCGTCGAGGTGCAGAACTTCACGGTCGAACAGGAGGCGCTCACGCGGCGCGATGCGGCGACCCTGCTGAAGAACCTCGTAGATGACCTGCGCAGTGGGCAGGAGCGCGGCATCCGCTACTTCTTGCGGGGCCTGTTCGACTGGAACGCCCAGTACCACTTCGACCCGGCGCTGTTGCCGATCTTCCTACGGTCGTATGAGATCATCCTCGCCGAGATCAAGCTGCGCCCGCCGCAGGTGATCCTGCCTGCCGAGGACATGCTGGACTACCTGTTCGCCTTCTTGGCGGCGCAGCTGGCCGACCCCCAGACCATTGGCTTCCCGTCGGTGATCGAGGCCACCGGCCAGCAGTTCAGCTACGCCGGCACCGGCGTGAACTACAACTCGCTGCCGATTTCGCAGCGCGGCACGGGCCGGGCAAGCGACCCGAAACTGGCGATCTACAAGAGCGGCGGGGGCCGCATCTACGCCACGTTCTCGACCGAGACCGGCGACACCTATCTCGGGGAAGACCTGCGGGTCGACTTCGAGCGCAACACCATCGAGGGGCAGGCGTTCAGCCGCGGTGTGCAGAACATCGCTCTCCCCCTTATCATCGGAGTAGGAGGCTGACATGCCGATCATCGTAACGCCACGCCCGCCTCTGAACCTGTTCGAGGCCGTCCGCACCACGATCACTGAGGAGTGGACCACGGTCTACCAGACACCGCTCTACCGCATTCCTGCGAGCGGCCCAGACCCGCAGACGGATGTCGGGGCAGCGGCGATCATGACGGGCCTCATCATCTCCAACACGTCGCCGGTGGCGACCACAGTCTCGGCCCGCATTCTGGACACCGAGGGCACGCCGTTCGCACTGCTCACTGACATCCAAGTCCCCATCGGGGACTACATCCTGCTGGACATGGACCGGCAGGTTCTGAAGTCGGACGAAATACTGCAGCTGCAGTGTGCGACCGCGACTACTGCGACGGTCCACTTCTCGTTCATCCTCAACCAGCGTGAACAGTTCGAGGTCATCACATGAGCAACCCTCGCTACGGCTCCGGTCGCCGTCAGTTCATCGGTCAGGGCGTGGACGCCGATCTGACCAAGCTCGACGCAGCCGCGTACGAAGGCGCGGCGGTCTATTCTGAAGGGCAGCTGTATTTCTCGGACGGCTCGAACTGGGTCATCCCGCAGGACACGGTCGACATCGCCCGCCCGCGCGGCGTGCCGCCGCTGACGACTGAGCAGCAGGCGCAGCTCACGCTCTCGCTGTTCGCCAGCCCGACTGGCCAGACCCAAACCTCGGTGATCTTCGAGTGGAACGCTGACGGCGTGCCCGACTTCTCCGAGGGTGCGAACGTCGAGACCCGGACGATTGCCAGCACCACGGCCAACATCTATGACATTCTCTACCCGGACGACGGCTTCGCGCCGGGCGACCTGATCTGGTGGCGGGCCAAGTATACCGGCACAGAGGGGACGCAGTCGCAGTTCTCGACGCCCATTGCGCAGCGGTTCCCCGATCTGATCGAGAAGCCTGAGCCTGTGACGCGGGTGGACGCCGTCGTCGGGCAGGTTGAGGTCACGCCTTTCACGAGCCCGCCGATCTTCAACCTGACCTATTACGAGACGCAGACCGAGTTCTACGCGGACGGCGCAACGCCGGGGGTCGACACCCCGATCACGACCGTGACGCACATCGACGGGGCGATCACCCAAATCCCCGACATCCCCGAGATGCCGGAGCTGATTTCCTACCTGTTCCGCACCCGCTATGGCGCACGGGTGAGCGTGGGTGCCCCGGTAGTCTACTCAGAGTGGTCGGACGCCCGGCGCATCCTCAACGGTGCTGGAGGGATGCTGCTGGAGTACAATCTCAACGAGGCGGCGAACCGGACAGTCTACCTCCCCATCGGCATCTACGACGCGACCGACCTCGACGTCGATGTGAACTGGGGCGATGGGACGGTCGAGACCTTCACGACCGGCGGGGTCAAGAGCCACGTCTACGCCCCTGACGCTGGCCCTATCGTCAACGTCTCGATCAGCGGCCCGATGCGCCAGTACCGCGGCAACGTCAACCAAGACGGCCTGAAGCGGGTGGACCAGTGGGGGCTCAAGCTGGGGCTCACCTCGCTGCAAGCGGCGCTGCGGAATGCGAGGTCAGTGCTGGAGTATGTCAACCCCCCTCTGCTCGGGACAGAGTCCTCGCTGTACGAGTTTTTGTACGATAGCGAGGATGTCTCGGCTGATTTTACCGCGCTCGACGTCTCCAAGGTCCAAAATATGGGACACATGTTTAGGGGTGCGCAGGGCTTTAATCAAGACATTGGCGGCTGGAACACTTCCAGCGCCACAAGCATGAATAACATGTTCCGCGACTGTATGGCCTTCAACCAAGACATTGGTGGTTGGGATGTGTCCAATGTCACA
>CAYOGX010000537.1:0-4367 GCA_964403235.1 uncultured Planctomycetales bacterium
GTTCTTGTCGACGACGATGGTGAACACGGACTCGTCGGCCATGGCTCCGACTCCAGCAGACCAAAGCAAACACGCGACCAACACCGACGATCCGCACGCATGCCCATGGCACCCATTTGCATTCACGTGAGACGCTCCCGCTGAAAACGACCAGGGGGCCCTCAGTCCGGCTTGCACCAAGCGAGGGGCTTCTTGAGGTCCCTGCCGATCCGCCAGGCCTTGCCATCTGATTCGACGCGCAGCGACACTGCGTCGGCGCCGACGACGAAATCCGTGGGCAACGCGGCCGACACCTTGGGAGGCCTGGTGCCGCGGTAGGGGACCAACATGGTCAGATAGGCGGCCGGGGCGGGATTGTCGTGTCTTAGCGCAACCGCGGACCGCGGCTTGCGCTTACCATACGTCCACCCGAACCAGCCCTCCTCTCGTTTGATCGTGACCGGCATCGTCGGGTTGGCCCAGACCAACAGGTTGGCGTCATCGAACCGGGTCGTCACGCGCTTGTTGGCCGCGTCGATCTCGACGTCGCCCACGGCGAATTGAAAGTGCAGGTCGAGCGCGCCAGCAGTCTTCCCGATCGCCTCGTCCAACAGGACGAGGAACGTCTTGTCCACGAACCAGACGCTGCGACGATGGCGCAGTCCCGCGTAGGATTGGTTCTCCACAACCAGGGCGTCGAAGTCGTCCGACGCCTGCCACAGGAGCTCCTTCCCGGCCACCTGGGTGTCCTTGCCGTCCAGCGTCAGCGTCTGGTGCGCCCGTGTCCGGCGGTGCCACGCCCGGGCCTTCGGGTCGTGGCCGTAGGTGTAGTAGCCGGTGTCCGTCATGAGCCATCGGCCATAGGCGTACAGCTCGAACGTCCCGTTGTCCGGCTGGTCATGTCCGGAGATGGCCGGCGGCGAGCAGTGCAGCGCGAAGTAGATCTGCTCGGGCCCCCATTCTGATCGCATCACGTACATCCCCGCGTCGGAGAAAGCGAAGCTGGTCTGGCTCGGCAGGGCGCGGCGGTCCAGCTTGGCCCGGGCGGCGTGCTTGGGATCGCCCGTGGTCTTGCTGCCGCGGACCAGGGACGAATAGAGCGACCAGCGGGATCGGGCCTTGGGCGGGTCAATCGCTCGGGAACAATCGCCGAACATGGGAAACCCCAGGTCGGGCGTGGCCATCCAGAAGAGGTAGTCGTACATCTTCCGGACGCGGTCGCGGTAGGGCTTCGGCGCTTCGATGCCGAACGAGGCCGCGCGCCCCGCGATCTCCTCCGCGTCGCGAAGCACGCCCAGGTGATAGCCGCCCGACCACTCCCGCTGCACGCCGTCGGCCGTGGTCTGTGCCAGCAGGGTCTCGCCCGCCCGCTCCAACGCCAGCGTCATCCAGCGTTCTGCGTCCTTGAATTCGCGAAACGTGTAGACAACGTTGACGAACCCTCGTTGCTCGAAGATGGCCTTGTTGTGGACCATGCCCATGGGGACGCGTTCGGTCTTGACCTGATGGTCGTACAGGCTGGCCAAAAGGACGCCCAGGAACTCGGGCGTGAACGCCTTGGCGTGCACCAGCGTCGGAAAGGCCTGGCAGACCCGCGTCGCTCGGATGCCGGTCTGAATGTCCAGCCAGGCGAAGCCACGCCAGTTCTTGTAGACGGGGTGCCGTTTGTCCCGCTTCTCGAGCGGATGCTTGGCGATCCAGTCGGACGTGAGCGCCACGAACGCCCGGCCGTACTTCTCGTCGCGGGTTGCCTTGAACGCGGCCGCCAGGGGATCCGCCCAGTGGAACCGATACACCGCCGCCACCCACTCGATGTCGCCGCGCGGGTCCCATTCCCAGTTGATCTTTTCGCCGTAGTCGGCCGGTTCGTAGGGTCCCCACTGAAGGACATGCCTGACGACGTTGTCGGCCGTCGCCAGGTCCTTCTCGCTGGGTCTCTTCTTCGGCGCGGGCGGCAACGGGTACTTGGTGCGGTAGAACGCCAACAGTGCCGCCAGCGCTTCGTTTCGATCGTCCCTGTCGGCGGCCGCCTTGGCCGCCTCGAGCCCCGGCCCGCTCAGATCCAGCTTCGTCAGGATCTGCTCGCGCCTGAGCGACTCGAGCTTGACGTTCCATCGCCGCGAGTACGGCACCGTCTCCGACTTGACCGCACCGCTGACGCCCACGATCGACAGAATCCCGAACGCCGCCACCAGGTACGCGCCATGGATCCCCATCGGTTGTCCTCCGGTTGTTGGATCGGGAGGTATCCTATCCGCCTGGCGCAGCGTTGTCTGCGCGGACCGTCTCGAGGTGCCCCTCCGGACGGGTGCCGGCAAAGCGCCCGCCCGGGGGGGCAGGGTCCGGTAACTGGAATTCGTCTTGGCAACGCGAATTGTTTACTTGACACGCCGATCCCGGCCCGATATAGTTCGAGTGAGTTGAGGGAAGTTGCCCAGGGACTTGAGAGCAATGCATAGCGCAAGCATATCTTACTCGTGGTATTTTAGCGGGTGGTATTGGTTTGCGCTGCATGCGTCTTGAGGCCCTGCCAAACGGCAATCGCAGAAACCAAACCGCCTCAAGACGCCTGCACCGGGCCTTGAGGCGGTTTTTTTGTCGGCCCGGAGGACGAGCGGTCATCATGAACGAGGGAGCACAGAACGATGCTGGACATCCGAGTCATCCGTGAAGATCCGGAGCTGATTCGCCGGACGGCCGAACGCAAGAAGTGCCCCTGCGACGTCGACCGGCTGCTGGCCGTCGACGCCCGGCGGCGCGAGATCCAGCAGCAGGGCGACAAGCTGCGGCAGGAACAGAAGGAGCTGGGCGGTCAGATCGCGCTCTACCGCAACCCCAAGAGCGCGTATTACAAGCAAGCGATCGCCGACGGCAAGACGCCCGAGGACCTCGCGGCCGAGGCCAAGGGCATCCAGGAGCAGCTCAACCAGATCAAGGCGTCGGTCAAACCCCTCGAAGACGAGGACAAACAGGTCCAGGCCGAGTTCGACGCGCTGGTGTTGACCGTGCCCCAGCCGCCGGCCGACGACGTCCCCGACGGCGAGGACGAGTCCGACAACGTCGAGAGCCGGCGCGAGGGCGAGCCGCGACCGTTCGACTTCGAGCCGAAGGACCACGTCGAGCTCGGCCGGTCGCTGGACATCATCGACATCGAGCGCGGCGTGAAGCTGGCCGGTACGCGGAACTACCTGCTCAAGGGCGCGGGCGCGATGATGCACCAGGCCGTGCTGCGGCTGGCGCTGGACACGATCGTCGAGCGCGGGTTCGAGCCGGTGACGGTTCCGGTCCTGGTGCGGCACGCGATGATGGTCGGGACGGGGTACTACCCGGGCGGGGAGGACCAGGCCTACCGTTGCGACGATCGGGACGAGCTGAGCCTGGTGGGCACGGCCGAGGTGTCGCTAACGGCCATCCACGCCGACGAGATCCTGCCCGAGGCCGACCTGCCACGGCGATACGCCGCCGTCAGCACTTGTTTTCGTCGTGAGGCGGGGGCGGCCGGCAAGGACACCCACGGACTGTACCGCATCCATCTGTTTGACAAGGTCGAGCAGGTCATCGTCTGTCGTAGCGACGCGGAGGTCAGCTTGGCGCACCATCGAGAGATCATGGCCAACGCCGAGGCCGTCATGCAGGCCCTGGCGCTGCCGTACCGCGTCGTGAACGTCTGCACGGGCGATCTGGGGATGGGGCAGGTCCAGAAGTTCGACATCGAGACGTGGATGCCGTCGCGCAACGCGTACGGCGAGACGCACTCCGCCAGCCGATTCCACGACTTCCAGGCCAGACGGTTGAACCTGCGGTATCGCGACGCGGACAAGAAGGTGCGGTTCTGCCACACGATGAACAACACCGTCATCGCCAGCCCGCGGATCCTGATCCCGCTGCTCGAGCTGAACCAAAACGCCAACGGCACGGTCACCGTGCCGGCGGCGCTTCGTCCGTACATGGGAGGGATGGAGGTCATCCGGCCGCCGTCGACGTAGCTTGGCAAGCGGCCCGGCAGAAGGGGAGTGCGATGTCCAGCATGCTAGCAACCCGCGAACGAACCGCGACGACGCCGATCAGCCCGAGACTGGGATCGGCCAACCTGCGGTGGTTTTCCGGACGCTGGGCGTTTGAGTATTCCCGGCTGCTGCCCGTGTCGGCCCAGGGGTTGGTGGATTTCGTCAAGCTGCATCTGGCTGCGTCCAATCAGGCGGAGGACCTAACGATGGTCGTCGTGATGAGACCCGGCTGCACGCCGGAACACGTGGAACACGTTGTCAATCTGATTCGGGAAATGGGACTGCGCGATCATGTGATCGTGGGCACGGACCGCACGGTGGTGGCCGCCATCGGCGACAAGCGGGGCGTCGACAAGAGCGCGATCGAATTGGCGCCGATGG
>CAYOGX010000538.1:0-4360 GCA_964403235.1 uncultured Planctomycetales bacterium
CAGCACCCTATGGCAGCCATCCCAGCACCAATACGTCTCGCCGTCGAACGTCGCTTCGATGGCGGGGAAATGGGCGCCGTCGCGCATCTCCTGGGCGTACTCGTCGACCGTGGCCTGGTCGATGATGGCGCGGGACTGGACAAGTTCGATTTTCTCGGGCGGTAGTTTGATGGTCTGTTGTGGTGGCATTCGGGTTTTCCTCTCTGGTCGTATAACGGTTATTGTATGACCGAGACGCAAGATGTTGCGTCTCTACCTCTGGTGGCCGAACCATAGGGTGGCACCGGGTTGGCCGATCTGATCGGCGGCGTCGTCGACCTGGTCGGCGTGCTGGTCGTGGTCGCGGGCCAGGGCCTGGAGCTGTGCGACGGCGTGCCTGATGGTCGCGGCGGCGCCTATCTCGCCAGTGATGCGCTCGTCGCATTTGGGACAGTGGCGATCCTGATCAATGTGGCTGGCTAGGGCCGAGAGTTGGCTGGCGATCTGGCCGAGAGCCTGGGCCGAGTGTCGCAGTTGGTCGGGCGTGCGCTCGATGTCGCGGGCCTGATCCCAACTGAGCGGGACGCCAATGTCGGCGACGCGTTCGCTGTAGCGCCCGCCGCGGCCGCGGGTGGCGGCGCGGAGTTTGGTGAGGGCGCGGTTGATGGCGGCCTTGGCACGTTTGGATGCGATGCTCATTCGGCCTCCTCGCATTCAGCGCAGCGGCCATAGGGCGCACACTCGGAACACACGGCCACACCGCAGCCTTGGCAAGCAAAAAAGCGCTTGTGCGGATCGTCGGACCGGGTATCCTGGCAATACTCGCACCAGTCGATGGTAGTACTACTACTACCGCCCGCGCTGTCTACCTGGTCATTCTCTCCGGGATCGTCCGCTTGAGTAGTAGTAGTACTATCGTCAAGCGCCGTCTTGACCGCCGTGTAGGCCGCGCCGCCGGTGTAGCCAAAGACCTCTTGTTGGATCGCGTTCAAACTCTTGCCTGCCTGGCGCAGATCTCGGATTTGTGCTACCTGGCTGGGATCGACGCCTTGTTCCTGTTTCACCATCGATCCCGCCGGTGTCAGTTCGATCACGTCACACGCGGGGGGCAGATCGTCCCACGATTCGACGATCGGCGCTTGCAGTTCGGTGAGCGGCTGGCCGGGCAGCGCGGCAAGGGCGCGGCCACGCTCTTTGAGGTTGACGGCATTGGCCGATCGGATGATCGACCGACTGAGGGTCGGCTCGTCAAAGTGGAAGGCGACGCGGGCGCCAAAGTTGCTGCGGGCGCTGGTGGGAAACACGTCGGCATTGAAATCGGTGCCGGCAAAGACAAAGTCGAGTCCGACCTTGCGGCCCTGGCGCGCCAGGTCTGTGGCCAGGCGCTGCACGCCAATGTCGCCGTCAAAGAGGACCGATGCCTCGTCGACAAAGGTGACGACTGGCCGGAGCTGCTCTCCGGTGGTCTGGTTGAACTGTCGGAGATTCTTGACGCGCGGGTATTCTTTGAACAGCTCGTAGCGGCGCTGCAACTCTCGATAGAGTGCCTGGAAAAGCGCTTGAATCATCTCGGATGTATCGGCGATGGGATAGAGCGAATGGCCGGTGAACTGGCCAAACGTATTGCATCCGAGGTCGCAGAAGGCCAGATCCGCATCCCGGCTCAAGACGAGCTGCTTGGCCATTGCTTCGGCGAGGGTGCTCTTGCCGTAACCGGTGCCGCCAGAGACCAGGATATGGACCATCTCTTGCATATTGCCGTAGACGGGCCGATATTGATTGGTCTCTTGATCGACGGTCTCGCCGAGCAGCAGGCGCCCGTAGCTGCCAGGGCCATAGCGCTGGGTCAGGTCCTCGAGGGTGACACGATCTCGCAGCGCGGTGCTCTGTTGGTCACCGGCTTCGAGTTCGGCCTGGCGTGCAGCGGGAAGCTGGTTGTCGCCGACGATGTGCTCGTTGTGGTAGTGGTTGGGGACGGGACCGAGGGCCTTGGCCTGGAGGTTGTTGTTGATCCAGCGCAGTTGTTCCATCACTGGATCGAGGGCGATGGTGATCTGGCGCTCGAGGTCAACCATCCGACCGGTGTCGAGATCGTGCAGCCGACCGTCGGCGTCGATGATGACGCCGAGACGGCCAGAGCGATCGGTCTGCATGTGGGTGTAGCGGGTGCGGATGCGCTTTTCGCGCAGGGTGAGGGCGCGATCCTGGAACGTTTGCAGGCGATTGGCGACGCCATCCCAGACGGCGCCAGCGACCTTGAGGCCGATCAGGCTGCCGCCAGCGACCAGTACGGCGCCGCCGACGTTGCCGACGGGCAGGCGGGCGATGCGCGGCCAGTTGGTGGCGAGATAGGTGGCGCCGCCGACGCCGACGACGGCCAGGGCGGCGGTGATGCCCAGGGCGGCGGGAAGGCCGTCCCGGTGTTTTTGTTGCTCGTTTGCAGTCATTTTATACCCCATTCTGTGCAGTGTGTGTGTTCTCAGAGAAGCTCTCTGAGCGGCGAAATGTGTGTTGTGGACACTGGTATGCGTAGGCGAGAAAAAAGGCTCTCCGGGCTTGCCACGGCCCCACACGTTGGGGGCAACGATAGCCCCAACGATAGCCCCACCGTTGGCCCCATCGCTGGCCCCACCGTTGGCCCCAACATGCGCGGCTATTTGGCGCATTTTGGGCCTTCCGCAGAATTTGCGACGGCGTTCTGATGTCGCTCGACGAGCCAATCGAGATCGAGGTCGACGTCGACATTGATCGACCTGGAATTGGCCATCGACGTGTGCAAGATCTCTTCGAGATCGGCGTCGCCCTCGCGGTATCGGGTGGCGGCCCAGGCCCACAGGAACGCGCCGAGTTGGGTGCGGGATGTGCTGAGTTCCTCGGCGATGGCGTCGAGTTCGTCCCGCAGCCACTCGGGCACGTCGGCGCGGACGCGGGTGCGGGCGGCGTCGTAGCGCTGGCGCGGCGTCTGTGCGGCCTTGTTGCTGGCCGCCTGCTGCTGGAATTGGACGACGGATGGGTCAAGGCGCAACCCACCCTTGCGTTTTGGTTGGCTCATCGAATGGCCTCCATCATCCGGCTAGCGATGAGCTCCATCGCATAGGTGGCGGCCTCGTCGGGCACCAGGTCGAACAGGGTGGTGCCGTAAGAGCTGGCCTCGGTGACCCTGATGGTGAGGGGGATGGGCGGCCAGACAGCCTGGCCGAATGCCTCGGTCAGATCCTGCATCTGGGCCTGGTGCTCGTTGGTGCGGGCACGGCACATATTGGGCACGACGCCCATCAGGCGCGGGCCGTCGGTGTCGCCGACGGTCTGTGCCAGAAGAGCGACGCCCTCTAGCGACAACCGCTCCAGCTTTGTGGGGACAATGACCCAATCGGCGCTCCCCAGCATCTCGGTGAATCCCGCCATACGAGATGGGGGCATGTCGATGATGACGAGGTCAGCGGCCCGGGCGAGAGGGCGGATGCGCTGCGGTACCTGGCCAAGCTTGCCGACAGCGGCGAGCATCGAGAGCGCCTCGCCGGTGCGATAGTTGCCCCCTAACAGACCGATGCCCCACTGGCGCAGGCCGCGCACGAGCTTGATGGGCGGTTCGTCGAGCAGCATCAGGCGATAGACGTCGTCGACCAGGTCGCCGTCGAGCAGCCACGATGTGGCGTTGCCCTGCGGATCGAGATCGACGAGGATCACCCGCTGGCCGTGGTTGCGGGCGGCGGCGACGGCGAGATGGACGGCAAGGGTGGTCTTGCCGACCCCACCCTTTTGATTGGCGATGGCAACGATGGATCCGGTTTGGTTCCCCATGGTGTGTGTCCTTTCTATGTGTTCCAGGCGCGCAGGTCGGCATTGCCGCAGGGGCATTGCTGGCGCTGCGGGCAGGTTGGACATTCGTCCGGCGGATTGCAGTCGGCGCGCGGGATGCGGCTGGCCAGGGGGCAGCTATGACATTCGGCAGCGCCAAACCGCCGGCAGACACCGGCGCGGACAAAGGCGACGCCAAAGGTTTTTCGGGCGTGGCGCTGCGTCATTGGACCGGTGTACAGTTTGGCGGCGAAAAGGCTCTCGATCCAGGTGGTGCCGCGATGTGTGTATTTGCGTTTGTCGGTGGTGGCGAGTGTCATGGTGTCCCTTTCGGTTCTACAATTGTGCTTGTATGACCATCTTGTGGATCAGCGAGTCGTGTGGTACAATGTTGGTGCACCCAACCCCATGGTGCGTGTGTGGGATCGGGCCGGGATGTGGCGAGCGTCCCGGCCCTTTCTTTTGCCAGATTCAATACCCCCCTTCTGCGACCAGTTCCAGGACGATGGTTTGATCCTCGGCGGACAGTTCGGCGCGCAGGTCGGTCATCAGCGATGGCCACGGTATGCCGTAATTCAGAGCC
>CAYOGX010000539.1:0-4353 GCA_964403235.1 uncultured Planctomycetales bacterium
TTCAAGGGCGCGGGGTGTATGGCCACGCGGATGGTGCCCCAGGTCTGTTGATCACCGGTGGCGTAGTACACGTAGGTATTTCCCTCGTACTCAAACAGGTCCGCATCGGTGTTGTTGATGCCCTCGCCCGGGACCGGATCGAGCATGGGGTGCTTGGTGGGACTCAGTTGCCAGGTCATCAGATCCTTGCTGCGGGCCACGAAGGTAGTGTACTTGGTTTCCCGCAGAAGATACTCATAACGGGTACCCGGCCCCTTCCATCGCCAGCCGCCGTAGACGAGATAGTAGTAGGGCCTGAAGTAGCGGATACAGGGATTGCCGCAGGCGGTCTTCTCTTTTAGGTCGGCGAACTGTAGGCCTTTGATTTCTTCCCAGTCGGCCAGGTTCTTCGACCGCGCAAAGCGGAAGGACCACTGCACCGGTCGGTTGGACTCGAACGCCATGACGTAGCCGTGCTCGTCACGACACACGGACGTGTTGAAGAAGTGCTCGTCTCCCTTGCGGGTGAGGACGCGCTTCCGTTTCCACGTCTTGAGGTCGGTGGACCAGAATCGATAGATGTCGTGGGTCCAGTCGTCGTCGGTGTTCTCAGTGGCGAAGACGTTCATCTCCTTGCCGTTGACGAAGGCGCTGACAAAGGAGAACGTCTTGCCGAAGCGCGCGAGTTCGACGCCGGTTCGCAAATCCTCGATGTAGAGATAGAAGTCCGCGGCCTTGGTGTGGGGCCGGTAGTTCGCGACGAGCAGGGGACGCCCGTCGTAGACGACAGGCGTGTTTTCCATGAGGAATCTGCCCGCTCCGAAGCTGAATGGCAGCTTGATCAGTGTGGGGTTGGCGATCGTGCATGCGCTGCCCCCCAAGGGAGATGGGCTCCGCCTGCTAGATGGTCGCTCGGGCGTGGGCTTGGCCGATACCTCGGCCGAGCTCTCCTCTGCCCATGCCATTGACCCGGACATCAAGATCACGCATGCCGAATGGCTTATATTTCTCATGGTCGTCCCCTCATAAATGATCCCATCAGCGCGCCCGGGCCGTCAGTTTATAGACACGCCCTCGCTCAGTCGGAAAGCTGACGGTTGGCTCTGCGATTTGCGTGTTGACGGCCTTACCGTCCGTGGATACGTCTACGGGTTCGGTCGTGCGTATGCGACACGGGTTGCCCAGCAGCGAGCGGATCGAGGCGTGTTCGAGTCGGCCGGCCCGCCAGGTGAGGTCCAGCTCGAATCCGCCGCGGGCGCGCAGGCCCCGGACGGTTCCGTCCGGCCACGCGCGGGGGAGTGCCGGCAGCAACCGGATCTCGCCGCGATGGCTCTGTAGGAGCATCTCGGCCGCGGCGGCCGTGGCACCGAAATTGCCGTCTAGCTGGCACAGCGTCCTGTCTGCGATCAACGTCAGCAGGTTGTCATCGGTGCAGTGGGTCAGGATCCGTCGGTATTGCCCGTAGGCCAGATCGCCCTCGCCGAGCCGCGCCCACATCGCGGCCGTCCAGGCGTGCTGGGCACCCCACCCCAACGAGGGTTTGCCCGCGCCGGCGGCGATGCGTCGCTCGAGCGACACCCTGGCCGCACGCGCCAGCTCGGGCGTGTGCTCGATCGTGATCTGATCGCCGGGGAACAGCGCATACAGATGCGAGAAGTGGCGATGGTCGGGCTCGGCCTCTTCATAGTCAGCCAGCCATTCCTGCAGCTGCCCGTGTCTGCCGATTTGCAGAGGAGGGATCTTCTCGAGGATCTCACGCCATCGGCCGCGTCGGTCGGCGTCGAGGTCCAGAATCTCGCTGGCCGCCAGCAAGTTCACGTAGATTTCGTGGATGAGCTCGAAATCCATCGTGGCGCCGATGCACAAGGATACGGGGGTCGTGCCGCCTTTGAAGTAGTTCTCCGGCGAGTAGGACGGAACGGTCACGAGGCGTCCTTTGTGCGGGCTGTCGGGGCGCGGATCGGGCACGAGATAGTCTTCATAGAACAGGGCCACCTCCTTGAGCAACGGATAGCAGCGTTCCTTGAGAAATGCCTTGTCGCCGGTGAAGGCATAATGCCACCAGTAGTGCTGGGCCAGCCACGCGGCGGCCCCCGTCCATTCGGACCATTTGCCTTCGCGCTTCAGCGCCTGCGCCCAGGCATCGGACGTGATGGGGACGTAGACGCCGCGACACCCATACAGATTCCGCGCCGCCTCCCGCGCGGACGGCAGCATGCGGTCGACGTAGTCAAACAGCGGTCCGGCGCATTCGGACAGATTGCAGACCTCCGCGGGCCAGTAGTCCATCTGTAGGTTGATGTCGTGGTGAAAGTCGGCGTTCCAGGGCGGACGCAGGCTCTCGTTCCAGATGCCCTGGAGATTGGAGGGGTTCCCGCCGGGACGCGACGAACTCATGAGCAGGTATCGGCCAAATTGAAAGAGCAGCGCCTCAAGGGCCGGGTCCGACTCGCCCGTCTTGAGGCGTGCCAGGCGTTGGTCGGTGGGGATGTTCTGCTTTGGATCGTTCGCATCCGTGCCCAGACGCAACTCGACGCGATGATACAGTCGCTGATGGGCGGCGACGTGTGCTTGGGCCAGCGACGGGAAATCCGTCCTCGGCAGTTGGGTCAACCGCCGATCGCACAGGGCCGCCGGTTCGGGCGCCTCTTGATTGGTCGCGATGCTCAAGAGGATGAGCACGTCGTCGGCCTGCTGGATCTTCATGACCGCGGCGGGGCCGTCCTCGCGATCGGACGCGCCGCGCCCGCCCTTGACGAGGATCATCGCCTGGGTCGCAAAGGTCACGTTTTCCGGGAACCGTCCGGCCAGGCCGATCCGGTTGTCCGCGGCCATTGCCGTGAGCGTACACTCCTTGTCGGCGACGCGCGATAGGCGAACCGTACAGTCGATCGCACGCGGTCGGTCGGCAGTGAGACGGACGACCAGCACGCCATCACGGCTCGAGACGAAGACCTCCCGGGTGTACGTCACACCGTCATGTCGATAGCGGACCCGCGCGATCCCCGTCGACAGATCGAGTTGTCGACGGTAATCCGAGACCGTCTTGTGGCCTGCGAATTCAATGAACAGGTCGCCGACGGGCTGAAACGGGTCCACGCCGGTCGCCGGTTGCGTGCCGAGCAGTTCGTTGGCGGCGTTGCTCGCCTCGATGATCTTGCCCTCGAAGAAGAGCTTCCGGATGCGCGGCAGGTGGTGAGCGACGTTGGGGTTCTTGTGGTCCTTCTGCTTGTGCCGCCACAGCCAGGTGTGATTGAGGGCGATTCGTTCCCGCTCGACCCCGCCGAGCACCATGGCACCGATCCGCCCGTTGCCGAGCGGATGGCCCCGCTGCCACGCGTTGGCCGGTTGTGCGTGCCACAACACATCGTTCCGCGTCGCCGGGTCCGCTCTGGCAAGTGCTTCGCCGGTTTGACCAGCCATCATCGTTAGCATCCCAAGCACCATGTATGCTCGCATATCTGTCGGATTCCTATGGCCCCAAGACCACTCGGGCCCAATACATGCTGCGAAGCGTTCTCGATGCGCGGAAGTAAGCGCCACACCGGGATGGCCCGAATCACGCGCCCGCCAGCACTTCCAAGAACTTGGGCATGAACGCGGGCAGGTCAGGCCAGCCACGGGACGTGACCATCCGGCGGTCGACGACGACCGGGACGTCGAGGAAGGTCGCGCCGGCTTGCTCGATGTCCGCCTTGATCCCGAGGTAGGCCGCTATGCGACGGCCCTTGACCGACCGGGCCGCGTAGACCACCTGCGGACCATGGCACATCGCGCCCAGCGGGAGGTCCTTGTCCACGAAGTGGCCGATGATCTTCAGCACGTGCTTGTCCTGCCGGATCTCCTCCGGCCCGCGCCCGCCGGGGATCAGCACGCCGTGATAGTCGCCCGGCTTGACGTCGGCATAGGCCTTGTCCGCCTTGATCATGTAGCCCAACGTCTCCGTGTAGTTCGTGTACTTCGGGTCGAAGTCGTGTACGACCAACTGGACGGTGCCGGCCCTGGCCGCCGCCACGACCGGAACGACGCCCTCTTCCATCAGCCGGTAGACCATGTAGTAGGTCTCCAGTCCCTCACTGAATTCGCCGATGGCGATCAGCACGCGTTTGCCTTTGAGCGGGGCGTCCGCGCGCGGCGCTGCCAGGACGTTCGTCGTGCCCACGGCTGCGATGCCCGCGGATCCCAACGACGCGGCCATGAGCTGTCGCCGCGTCAAGCCGTTTGGTTCGTGTCCGGTCATCGTGTCTCTCCTTTCAGTTCCTTGATCCAGGGGCGAGCGTCGGGGCCAGCGTACCAGGCAGGTCGACGGGGTTGCCGGTGCGCTGGTCCGTCGGCATTTGGGCGTTGACGTCGGTCAGGTAGCGGCGCAGTTCG
>CAYOGX010000540.1:0-4346 GCA_964403235.1 uncultured Planctomycetales bacterium
GCTCGAGGCATTGGTGGAGGCGGTCGAGGGCGGGCCGGCCAAGGACTTCGTCAACAAGCTGGCCGAGCAGGGCACTGAAGTCCCGCTGGCCGATCTGCTCAGACGCGTCGAGAGGAGCCCGGAGGCGGTCAGGGACTATTTTCGTCCGACGGTAATGACGCACCTGGAGCACGGGCATGTGGGCCTGTTCCACGGCCTGTGGTCCGACGAATCGGACGACCCCTGGTCCATGCCCCTGACCGACTTGGTCGACCAGGCCAAGAACGAACCCAAGGCCGTCCAGGACTACGTCAAGGCCCTGCCCGTCTGGCTGATGCACTACCGCACCGAGCGCCAGGCCCCCGACGTCCCGCTGCACCAGCTCATGGACATGCTCGCCGGCAGCCGAAGTGCCCACGCCAAGCTGATCGCGCGCCCGCTCGCCACCGAAAAGGACCTGCAAGCGCCGACCAAGGTCGCCTACATGCTCCAAGAGGCCTACGCCCGCGGCGAGCGGATCCACACGGACCTGGTCGGCCGCCACGTCGTCGGCGTCGTCATCGTGGGCACACTGCTGGTCCTGCTCAGCGTCCTGCGAGGCTACATCAAGGTCCTCGACATCCCCAACCGCCGCATCGTTGAGTAACGCGAACGTATCAATCAACCGGGACGGTACGACTCAAAATAGGCCTGGCGGCCGAAGGCCCCATTGCGCAGAATGGGCAGGGATGATGTGGGCAACCTCGGCCGATGGGTCCGTCGTGACGATGGCGGACAGGAGGTGGTGGCTTGAATCGGTTCTGCTCGTACATAGTCATTGTGATGGGAATACTGCTGCAACGTGGGGACAGCACTGCGGCGGCAGGGGGCGTTGCCGAACGGTCCACAGCCGGACAGACTGTCGTTGGCCGATCGCAAAGAACAGACGCACTGGCCGCGAAACGACGGAGTGACGCGAAAATGCTCGTCTATGTGGGAACCTACACGGGCGGTGAGAGCAAAGGCATTTACGTCTGCCGCATGGACCCGGCCACAGGGATGGTGGCACTCACCGGACAGGTGGCCGAGACGAAGAGCCCCTCGTTCCTGGCCATTCATCCCAGCAAGCGGTTTCTCTACGCGGTCAGCGAGATCGACCGTCTCGGGGACAGGCCGTCCGGCGGCGTGAGCGCTTTCACGATCCATCCTGATACCGGTGCGCTGACGTTCCTCAACCAGCAGGCCTCCCACGGCACCCACCCCTGCCACCTCGTCGTCGACGCGACGGGCAAGGTTGTCTTGGTGGCGAACTACAGCAGCGGCAGCCTGGCGGCGCTGCCGATCGAGAAGGACGGGCGATTGGCCGAGGCGAGCGACGTCGTCCAACACGAGGGCGCCGGCGCGAACCCGTCGCGGCAGAAGGGCCCGCACGCCCATTCGATCACGTTGGACGCCGCCAACCGTTTCGCCTTCGCGGCCGACCTGGGGATCGACAAGGTCATGATCTACCGGCTCGACCTGACCCGCGGCAAGCTCGTCCCGAATGATCCCCCCTTCGCCAAGGTGACCCCCGGCGCCGGGCCGCGGCATTTCGCCTTCCACCCCAGCGCCAAGTACGCGTACCTCATCAACGAGCTGGACTCGACCATGACCGCCTTCGCCTATGACGCATCGAAGGGCGCGCTGACCGAGATCGAGACGGCCTCGACGCTGCCCGAAGGCTGGCAGGGCACCAACTACTGTGCCGACGTGCACGTCCATCCCGACGGACAGTTCCTCTACGGCTCGAACCGCGGCCACGACAGCATCGTCATCTACCGAATCGATCAGACGACGGGCAGGCTGGCGTGCCAGGGCCACGAGCCCACCCGAGGCAAGGCCCCGCGGAACTTCGCGATCGACCCGACAGGCACGTTCCTGCTGGCCGCCAATCAGGACACGGGCAACATCGTGACGTTCCGCATCGACCCACAGACGGGGCTGCTCCGGTCGACAGGCCACCAACTCAAGCTCCCCAAGCCGGTCTGCATCCAGTTCCTCCCGCGCGAGGACTAAGTCTAGCTTGGCAACGCACCGGCAGACGGGTCACTTGGCTGTTGGCTTGCTGCTGGTCGTCGTTGTGGGTCGTTGCTCGGCGTGTTCGATCCGGATGTTTGGACTCAGCGTTGGGCCGGCCAGGAGCTTGCCGGCCTCGGGGTCGGCTCTTAGGATGTGGTCGAAGAAGGCCAGCGCGTAGGCGTTGATGTACTTGTGTGCGTCGGCCGAGTCCCAGTAGGTAAACGCCGTGCCGTCGAAGCGCTTGCCCTCGCCGCAGCCGTCGCCGAAGTCGGGCTTGAGGCGGTGCATCTCGCTGAAGGTGTAGTGGCCGGCGTCCTTGAACTCCAGCAGCCATTTTCTGGCGGGCCAGACCTTGTAGAGCTTCAGGAAGGTCTTGCTGCGCTCCTCGCCGATGGTCATGTCCTGGTCGGCCACCATGAGCATGACGGGCGTGCGGAAGCGGATCGCGCTCGGCGCGACGCCGGCCAGCGGCAGGATGGCCTTGATCCGTTTGTCCTGCGTGGCCTTGGTCACCGTCATGCCGCCGAAGCTGTGGCCCGTCGCGCCGATCTTGTCGAGGTCCAGGCCCCCGTGCAGGAAGCTGTTGGGGTCGGCGGTCTGTCGGATGATCTCGTCGATCAGAAACGCCACGTCCCGCGGCCGGTCCTCGACGGCGGTCAGCGTCGAGCGGGCGTTCATGGTCACGACGCCCTCGGGCAGGCAGGTGATCGCGGCGTTGCCGGTGTGATCGGGCGCGACCACGACGTACCCGTGGCTGGCCAGATGCTCGGTCAGGAAGATCGACTGCATCCGCAGCCCGCCGTTGCCGTGGCTGAAGACGATGAGGGGGAATCGGCCCTTTCGCTTCTTCGCGTCGCGGACGGCCAGCGGGTCGAAGCGCTTGTCGACGTCGGCGAGTGAGATCTCGCCGAAGCGCTGGAAGGCCTCCTCGGCCTCCTGCGCCCTGTCGAGGAAGAACGAGCTGAACGTGATCTTGGGTTTGTCGCGTGCCGCATCGACGGCGGGATACCAGATCTCGGTGACCAACTGCCGCGGGCGTTTGGTGAAGCCATCGGTGCGTTTCGAATCGACGAAGATGAACGTACGGCAGCCCACGGCATAGGGGCCGGGCTTGTACCATTTCGCCGCCCGCTTGGGCGGATCGGCCAGCACGCCGCCTGTTAGTAGACCCAACGTCAACGGCGCCAACGCCGCTGCCCGAATCGCGACCAACCGGATCGTATCAGACATGGTGGACCAACCCTTTCCTCAGAACGCGGCATCCATCCCAGGCGGTAGCTTACCAGGGGGTGGGGGGGCGAGCAAAGGGGATGCGGGGACGGGGTGGCCGGGCCGCCCCCGTCGGCGACCAGGACCTTATGATCTAGAAGCGGCGATTCCTGAAGTCGTCACATGGGAGCGGCGACCATCCCTGACAAGGGCCAGATTCCCAGGTAAACCGTTTGACTCGGACGACCGATGTGGTAGAATATGACTGGAGGACAAAAATGGTCAGCCGGTCAGCCACAACGATCAACGGGACGGTCGACATCCGCCAGCAGGTGTTGGAGGAGGCGGGTCGCCTTTTTCTTCAATGTGGATTCAAAAAGGCGACCATGGACGATATTGCCCGGCAGGTCGGTATATCCAAGGGGGCGTTATACTTGCATTTTGACAGCAAGGAGGCGATCTTCCTGGAAATCAACCGTCAGGTCCGGACGCAGGTGCTGGGGATCCTGGCCGGCATCGCGACGAGCGATCTGTCGCCGGACCAGAAGATCCGGCGGATGCACCTGGACAGTCTGGTCTTCGCCTGGGACTACTTCCACCAGGCCCCGCATGCCCCGGAGGTCTGGGGCGAGACCACCGCGATGTTCGCCAGTCGCAACGAGGAGTTCTACAAGCAATGTCAGCGTCTGACCGCGCAGGTGATCTCGGAGGGACAAACGACCGGGATGTTCCGCGGCGATCTCGACCCGGAACGGACGGCCTGGATCATGTCGCTGGCGTCACACGGCTTCGCGCCGCCGTACCAGCGACTCTCCGAGCGAAGGGAGCTCGAGGAAGGCATCTTGGAAGAGATTGACCTGATCCTGGCAGGGATGCAGTATACGCCGGAACCGTCATGCGACGGTCCGACAGCGGACGGGGTCTGACCGAATGACCACCGTAGTCAGCGATCCAGAATCTCGACCCGAGGCGCCCGCCGCGGCGCAGGTTGAGCAGCGCCCGGTTGGCGGGGGGGGCTCGCAACCGGAACCCCGGCCCCGAAAGCGCTGGAAGACCCGGCTGACCCCTGCAGTGGTGTTGCTGGCGGGGGCCGGGGTCATCGCAGTGGTCGCGTTGTGGCC
>CAYOGX010000541.1:0-4336 GCA_964403235.1 uncultured Planctomycetales bacterium
CGGGCCACCGGCGGCCATGTTGTGCGCGGTCGAGCCGATCGGCGTCGAGATGATCAGCCCGTCCCCCGCCAGGCTGGTCAGCGGCTGCCCGTCGGCGAAGATGGCCAGCTCGACCATCCGGTAGGGCGGGCCCGACTGCACGACGCAGTCGTTCATGGCCAGGCTCCGGAACGACTGCCCCCCGTTCCTGTGGACGGTCACCTCGAGCATCATCCCTTCGCTGACGTGGGCCGGGTCGTGCAGGACCTGACCGATGTGGTCGGCCAGATCATCAACACCGAACTCGGCCAGGTAGCCGAGCTTGCCGAGGTTGACGCCCACCAACGGCACCTGATGTGCCCCGAGCGCCCGGGCCACGGCCAACATCGTGCCGTCGCCGCCGAGCACGACGACCAGGTCGGGTCCGGCCGAAAGCAGCTTGTCCATGTCGTGCGCCAACGCCTTGCCGACGATTCGGGCGTGGGGCGCGACGATGCGCTCGACCTGTTGCATGGTCTCGGTCACCGAGGCCTTGTCGGGGTGACCGATCACAAAGACGCGAGGCTTGCTGTCTGGGTACGTGGCGTCGGTCATGGCGGTGATGAGGCTTGGGCCCCGGGTCGTACCGTTCCGCGCGGCTCGGTGACGGTGCGAGCGATCCTGCGGCGAGCCCGCTCGATGTCCTCGGCTCGGGCGCCCAGGGTCTGGTGAACGGCCGCGACCAGCCCGACCGCGTCCAGGCCGACCTCGGCCAACTGCTCCGACCGCGAACCGTGCCCGATGAACCGATCCTGCGGCAGGCCCAACCGCGTGACGTGGTCCGTGGGCAGGTGCATCTCCTGGGCGGCCTCGAGGACCGCCGAGCCGAACCCGCCCTCGCGCACGTGGTCTTCGACCGTCAGGACGGGATGTCCCTGGCCCAGCACGTTGGCGATCATCTGCCGGTCGAGCGGCTTGGCGAAGCGGGCGTTGACGACGCCGACGTGGATGTCCTGTCCGGCCAGCGCGTCGGCGGCCGCCAGCGCCGGCGAGACCGTCGTGCCGTAGGCGATCACGGTCGCGTCGTGGCCGTCGCGGAGTCGCCACGATCGGCCCAGGACGAAGGGGGGCGTCCTCTCGCCCACGGGCACGGGGACCACGTCGCGTGGGTACCGGATGGCGGTGGCCTGTTCCAGCGAGACGGCCAGCTTGAGCGCTTCGAGCACCTCGGCCTCGTCGGCCGGCGCCATCAGGACCGTGTTCGGCAAGACGCGGAGATACGCGATGTCGTACGAGCCGTGATGGACCGCGCCGTCGCCGCCGACCAGCCCGGCCCGGTCCAGGCAGAACAGTACGGGGAGCTGCTGGAGCGAGACCTCCTGGGAGATCTGGTCGAACGACCGCTGGAGGAAGGTCGAGTAGATGGCCACAACCGGCCGGAGACCCGCCTTGGCCAGCCCGCCCGCCAACGCGACCGCGCCGCTCTCGGCGATGCCGCAGTCCACGAAACGATCGGGAAACCGTTCGGCGAATCGGTCCAGCCCCGTGCCGTCGGGCATGGCGGCGGTGATGGCGAACAGCCGCTCGTTGTCCTCGGCCAGCCGGATCAGCGCGTCGGCGAAGGCCCGGGTGAAGCTCTTTCCGCCGCTGCTGGCCACCGAGATGTTGTTGCCCTCGACCTTGAACGGCTTGGTGCTGTGGAATCGGGTCGGGTCGGCCGAGGCGTACTCGCACCCGCGCCCCTTCTCGGTGTGCACGTGCAGCAGCACGGGGCGTTGCACGTCCTTAAGCGTCTGGAACAGCTCGATCAGATGCCCGACGTCGTGTCCGTCGGTCGGCCCGACGTAGACGAACCCGAGCGGGTCGAAGATCTGGTGCGGCGAGACCGTGGCCTTGAGCCCTTCCTTCATGTGGTCCAACGCGTCGTACACGCCCTTGCCGACGACGGGCAGTCGCGGCAGCAAGCGCTTCATCTTGCGCTTGACGTCCTCGTACAGATCGCTGGTCCTGAATTTGGCGAGGTATTCGGCCATGGCCCCCTGCGTGGGCGCGATGCTCATGCTGTTGTCGTTCAAGATGACCAGGAGCTGGCGTTCGAGCGCACCGGCCATGTTCAGGCCCTCGAACGACAGGCCGTTGACGATACTTGCGTCGCCGACCACGGCCACCACCCGTCGGTCGCCCCCGCGAGCCCGCTCTCCGGCCGCCAGACCCAGCGCCGTCGCGATGGACGTCCCCGCGTGCCCCACCGTGAACTGGTCGTACTCGCTCTCGTGGATGTCCGGGAACCCGCTGACCCCATCACGCTTCCGGAGCCGCTCGAACCCCGCCTGCCGACCCGTCAGCAGCTTGTGCGTGTAGCACTGGTGCCCGACGTCCCACAGCAGCCGATCGCGCGAGAAATCGAAGACATGGTGCAGCGCCAGCGTCAACTCGACGACACCGAGGTTGCTGGCCAAGTGCCCGCCGTTCCGACCGACGACGTCGATGATGCGGCGTCGGATCTCCTCGGCCAACGCCGGCAACTGACCGATCGACAACCGGCCAAGGTCCGCGGGTGAACTGATGGTTTCAAGGAGTTGGGTCATGGCCAATGTCGACGGACACCGTCCCTCGCGGTGGTACGCATCTACCTCGGCGGGGCACCGGCCCCCGAGTGCACGGAGACCTGCCGCATCCCGATCGGGCCACGGCCGTCCGGTCCTGCCCGCCGCCGCCGGCGTCCGTCAAGACGAGCAGGTACACCCACCGGACGAGCCCCAAACCCTTAAGCTTACCACCGCATCCTCACAGACTCAACCCGGGCATTGGTGAACGCGGATTTCGGGCAAGACTTGTCCAAGTAGGACGGGCTGTTGTCCAAGACGCCCCCGGAGACGCCGTGTTGTGGTGGCGTCCCGCGGGATCGCAACCGTGGGCACGGTATCAAGCACCCGCCGGTCCCGGAATGTACGCGTCGTCCTGGCGGAGGCGCTGGATGACGCAAGTGGGGTCGATGGTTCGGGGCGGGGCGTCTTTTTCGGCGGCCATCGCCGACGTCGTGCCGGCGGCCTGACCGGTGACAAAGCAGCAGGGCATGACCCGTGTCGAGCCTTGCATCTTTCGGTCCGTGCCCATGCACCGGCCGGCGACCATCACGTTGGCCAAGTCGCGGACGATGAGGCTGCGCAGGGGAATGCCGTAGGACTCCCCAACATCGTAGCGGTACTCCTCGCGGAACTCCTTGAGGAACGCTTCGTAGGCCTCGTCGGTCGCCTCGACCGGATGCAGGTCGATGGGATAATTGTAGCGGCCGATCTGGTCGCCGAACGACCGCCTGGCGACGAAGTCGTCGGCCGTCAGCATGTAGTCGGCGACGACGCGGCGCGTCTCTCGGACGCCGAGCAGGCCCCCGGTTGCGGCGAGCTCGGCCTGCTCGAAACCGGGGATGTACGTCCGGTAGAAGGCGAGGTTCTCCTGGACGACGCGGCGGGCGCGGAGGATGCCCTCGGTCAGGCTGGCGTCGGCGGCGCCGTTGACGCCGTGGACGTGGCCGACGTTCATGCCGGCCAGGTGCACGCCCGTCCGCCACGCGCCCGAGTGGTGCCGGTCGGGCGTGGTGAAGACCCCCGCTTGAATGGCCCGCTCGACGGCCTCCTGCAAGGCGTTACCGGGCAGGCCTGCCTGACGGAAGGCCTTGAACGCGGCCCAGTCGACGTTGGCGAAGATCGCGCAGAGCGTCGGCGGCTGGAGCGCACCGTTCTCGTCGCCGATCTCGCAGGCGGCACCGGCCAGGTGCGCCAGCAGCCCGTCGCCGGTGGCGTCGACGACGTTGCGGGCGCCGATGGCGTAGGGGCCCTCGCGCCCGGCGACGATGACGGCCTTGACCCAACCGTCCTCGACGAGCACGTCGACCAGCGTGGTGAAGAGTCGGAGGGTCACGCCGGCCTCGGACATCATCTCGTCGTAGAGCAGCTTGAGCGACTCGGGGTTGAACGGGATCCATCCCCACAGATCGGGGCCGTCGTCCGGCCCGGTGCCGCGGGCGGCGCGAAGCCGATCGACGACCTCCCGCCCGATGCCGCCGACGATGACGTTCCTCCCATCGCTCATCGGGCAGAACCCGGGCACCAGTCCGCTGGCGCCCAATCCGCCCAGGCTGCCCGCCTGCTCGACGAGCAGCGCCGACGCCCCGAATCGAGCGGCCGACAGGGCCGCGGCGATCCCCGCGGGTCCGCCCCCAACCACCAGGACATCGACGCGGTGACGAACGGGCATGGACCTGCTCCACGACAAGCTGGATCGGGTCATCGGCATCTATCCTCCACTCGCGTACCACTGTAACGCGATCAGCGGACGCGTTCGAGCACGATCAGGAACAGACCGTGTGCGGCCTTCC
>CAYOGX010000542.1:0-4327 GCA_964403235.1 uncultured Planctomycetales bacterium
TGTCCATGTGCGTCAGCGAGTCGCCGAACTCGTAGGGCTTGGTCCGCTGCATCTCGATCGCGCCCTCGCCGACGATGGGCCCCTGATGCCGGCCGGACCGGGCCGCCTGGAGGTCGCTGAAGATCTCATCGAGCAGGCGCGACTGGAACAACCGGTAGGCCTTGGGCGTCAGGTGGTAGCCGCCGTCGGTCTTCTCGAGGCCCGGTCGCTCGGCCAGCTCGCGGAGGTAGTCTTGGATGTACTGCTGTAGGGCGCTGAGCTGCTCCATGTCGCCCGGCTCGGCGAACTCGGCCAGGGCCTCCATGTCGATCACGCCGATCTGGGCGGTCTCGGCCGCCTCCTCGAGCTGTTTTAGCAGCTCGTCGATTTTCTCCAGCTCTTCCTTGATCGCCAGCGCTTCGGGGATCGTCAGCATGGTCCGGCCGGTGAAGTCGTACTTGGCGGCCAGCTCGTCGACCTGATACTTCTCGCCCAGCGCCTCCATCACGTGGACGAGTTGCCGCGCGAACGGGTCGCGTTGGTTCTTGAGGTGATACCACATGCCCTCGAGGTCGCGGAGCTGCTCGGCGCGGACGGCCTGATGAAATCGCCGCGCGGCCCTCTTCGGCGGGCGGACCTGTCGGGCTATGTCGCGGAACTGCCGTCGCGCCTCGTCTTGGACGGTGTCGGTTTCGTATTTGGCCAGGATCTTGCGTTTTCGCTCGAGCAGCATCGCCCGGAGGGCGTCGAGGCTGGGCCCGAGCCCGCGGATCTGGCTCGGGTCGAGCCGCACCGCGTTGGCCAGCTCCTCTTCGGTCAGGTGCCGCAGGCTGCCGTAGAACATCATGTGCTCGAACGCCGGCGAGACGAGGTCCGGCGGCGGCGCGGTCGGGCTGGGGAAGCTCTTGGGATCGAACTTCTGATACGTATGGATCACGCCGCCCAACCGCTGCCGCGGTCGATCCGGGCGAGCGGCGCTGTGATCCCCGGTGCCCTCGCGTTTTCGACGCCTGAACTTCATAGGTGATGCTCACACAGGGGCCAGGAAGTACTGAGGGTCAACGATGCAGGCCCTCATCGTTCCGCGGCCCCGTACAGATAGCGGTCATGATGTTCGATGAATCACCTCGCCTTATTGTAGCAGGACTTCCCCGGCCTCCAACGTGCACTGCCCTTGGGAAGCGTCAGAAAGCTCTCCGGAGGAAGCCGATAAAGGTCCCTGACACCTTTTCTTCACCGGCTCGAGACGGCAAGCAGATACGTCGCGTTGTGTGGAAGCCAAGGCTCATTGGTCTCAAACTGTGGGATGGTGTTGGTCCTCATGTCGAACAACGGCTTGTCAGGCGCGGGCTGTCGCCTCGCGATGCCGTTGCAGACGGCGCCTGGCACGGCTCCCCTCCGATGTCCCGGAATGCAAAGGTACCTGTGATGGTACCTGGGCGGGTTGAAGCTGCCCTGGCCCTCCATCATGCACAGCCCGAACGGGTTGCGCCCCAGCACCCAGTCGATTTGTTTGGTGGCCAGGGAGAGAAACGCATCGTCCTTGACGAGCTTCCAGGCACACGTCAGGGCCCATGCCTGCATGAGGTACATGGTGTTCTGGGCGACGTGATGCGTCCCCCACGGCACCGAGAGAAAGAAGACGGGCTTACAGCCTTGCACCAAGTTGCTGATCTTGAAGGGATTGTCGGCCAGACGCTGAGAGAAGCGAAGATAGCCCACCAGGGCCTGGCGTATGCCCATGTCATCCCCGTGGGCCAGGGCATACAGCGAGAGGGCGGCCGCCTCCAGCCCGAGGTAGGTGCAACCCGTGTTCGGGGTCTTGCCGCCGGGGGCGCGCGCGAAGCCCCCTTTGTACCTGCCCGACCGGATCTGTCGTTCGAGCAGTCGCTGTGCGTGGGCCCGGGCCTGCGAACCGTACTTGGCCGAGCCAAGCGCCTTCTCGAGTTCGAGACACGCGATCAGGGCAAACGGCAGTTCGCCCTGCCGCTCCTTGTCCGTGATGCAGTGGTAGAATCGCTCGGCCGCCTGAACGTATTTCTGCTTCTTGGTCAGCCTGCCGAGCAGTGCCAGGGCTGCGCTGGCCCTCTGGTTCCTGTAGTTGCCTGCCTTTGGGTGACCGAGGAGCGGTCGGTCGTCTCCCGTGCCGGGCACGTTGTCGGTCTCGTTTTCCGGGGGCCCCCAGTAGAACATCGTCTTCAGTTTCCCCCGGTACACGTTCGCCCAGAGCCTGCCGGTCTGGTCGTCCTGCATCTTGAGGAGCCAATCGGCCCCCCAGGCGGCCTCAGCCAGGGCCGAGGGCAGGCCTTTGGATCGGGCGTGCTCATCCATGACCTTCCCGGCCCGCTCATGGGCGTACGCCAGGGCATAGACGCTGAGCGCGGCGAACCCGCAGCTGTTGTATTTGTTGTAGTCCCCCGCATCGTGCCAGGCTCCGGTGACGTCCCGGTGGGTTCCGTCCGGCAGGCGTGCATCGTCCATGTGACAGGCCTTGTGCCAACCAGGGACCTCGCAACCGCACCGCTGGTAGTAGTAGAACTCGGCCGCCGGGCCGACGGTCTGCCGCCTGAGGACCTCTGGGCCGATCGAGAAGGGATGGGAGATCCCCGACAGCCCCGCGACGTTGGCTTCGACCCGGTATCCGCTGCCGTGTGGAAGCCCGTCGAGCACGGCGACGAAGTAGTGCTTCTCCCACAGAGGGATGGCGCCCGCCGACGAAAGCTTGCCCTTACGGACCTCGTTGCCGCGCGCGTCGATGACCCTGAAGGTCTCCTCCCCTGTCGCTGGCACCCTCGACTGCACCAGGATCTCTGCGGGCAAAGACGGGTCGTAGCCTACCTGGTTGCAGACGACGTCCAGCGACGGGGCCTTGTCGGTCAGGGCTCGCGCGCACGCGTCGTCCACGAAGGCCACTCCGGAATGATCCCTCGCCCAGATGACGCACTCGATCCACTTCGCGCCGCGTGGTGCGTCGTCCGTCACCGCCAGACGAGTCCACTCGCAGCTCCCGGAGGCCGCTTCGCTCCGGCTTGTCTTGAGATTCGATTCGTCTGAAGACCAGTTGATGCCGACATGCACAGGGCCCGAGTCGACCAATCTGACGTGAACCTCGAAGGACGCCCGCTTCGACCCCGGGGGCAGCCTTTGCGGCCGGGCCCTTATCCCGAAATCGCCTTCGGTCTTGCCGAGCTTCAGGGCCCGCGTTCCGGCCCTTCCGGCACGGGCCGCGAAGGAGCACTCCCCCTTTGCGCCTCCCGCGGCGACCACGTACCACTTGGCGGCCTTGTTGGAATCGCCGCGCTCGAACCCGGGATTGGCGAGAAGGTTCTCCGAGGGCCAGAGTGCGGCCCGCACGGGCGGCGCGAGCACAGTCAGGCCCAGAACAGCCAGCAAGAAAGTCCTCATGATCATCCCTCCTTCGTTAGAGTCCCCATCAACGGATGTCTGGTCATCCCGGATTCCCCTAACGCACCCCCCAGCAACGTCCTCAAAACTACGCCCCATCCCTGTCAGGCGAAAGACGGAACATGTATGAACTTGTCGCTCACCCGACAGAAAGCGGGGGTAAGCATGGGGTGGGCATGGCGTCCCAGGCCAGGGGGAAGGGAGCTAAGAAGGTGTGAGGAACCTTCTGTCGGACGGCGGCGCGGTCGGGCTGGGGAACTTCTTGGGATCGAACTTCTGATACGTATGGATCACGCCGCCCAGCTGCTGCCGCGATTGGCCCGACCGGGGGGCGCTATGATCCCCAGTGCCCTCGCGTTTTCGGCGCCTAAATCTCATACGTGATGCTCACGGTGCGATGAGGAACCAGTGACGACCGCAGCGTTGATAACTTCCCCACGGTACGCCATCGAATCACCTCGCTTGTTCATTGTATCAGAACTTCCCCGCCGTCAACGTGCAGCGGGTTTCGGAAGGCTAGTAGGGTGGGTCCTCGGGACCCACCGGTTCGCGTTGCGCGTGTCAAGGGGAAGCGGGGTCAAACGACCCACCCCGCAAGGCTGACTCGATCGTGACACGCGTCACAGAGCTTGGTTGTAGGTGGTAGAATGGCCCAGGCATGATTGATAGCACGCGCCCCGCCTCCGTTGCACCTAACTGGTCGCAGATGCACGACGTGCCCGTCTGCCCGCTCTGTGGCTACTCGTTGCGCGGGTTGACAGAGCCACGGTGTCCCGAGTGCGGCTACACGTTCACGTGGGAGGAGATCCTCGACCCTGCGCGGCGTCTACACCAGTATCTGTTCGAGCAGCATCCGGAGCGGAATGTCCGTTCGTTTTTCCGGACGCTGGTCGGTGGCCTGCGCCCGCGGCGGTTCTGGTCGTCGATCTATCCGACGCAGCCA
>CAYOGX010000543.1:0-4313 GCA_964403235.1 uncultured Planctomycetales bacterium
CTTGCCCAGCACGACCGGGTTTGAGCCGTCGGCGTCCGCGATCACGAGCTGGCCCTGGAACCCCCACATGTCGTGGCTGATCTTCGCGTCCCTGTCCAGCCGCCGGTACAGCAGCTTCGTGTTGTCCGCGTTGTACCGCGGCGCCGCCTCGTTGTAGTCCGGCGTGTTCGTGATGTTCCGCACGTCCGACCCGTCGGGCCGCATCAGGAACAGGTCCCAGTCGCCCTTCGGGCTCCGCGCGCCGTACACGATCCACCCCTTGTCGCGGACCTCTCGGGCCAGCGCCGCCACCCTCGGGTCATCACCCGTCGCGCCCGTCGCGCCGGTCCGTGGTAGGTCAAACCGGTACCGAAACAGCCACCCCCCCTGCTTGTCGTCGCGCGAATCCTGTGCCCAGATCCACCGCGCGGTCGAGTTCATGATCTCGGCCGCGACGTGGTTCCACGGGGGCACACCGAACGCGCCCTGATCGATCACCTTTGCCCCTTCGGCCGGTCCCTTGTCCAGATCGACCAGCCACTCGGCGGGCAGCTTGTCCGGGACGCGGACGACGGACCACCCGTCGAGACGCGTCACGTGCCGCCGCCCGCCCGCCCGGATCATGCCGATCAGCCCCGGGCGCTTCGCCTTGCTGTGTGCCTTGATCGCCAGCACGTTCGACGTGCGACGCGTGTACGCGGTGACCTCCGGGCACTCCCCCCACCCACGGTGCCGCGAGACGCGCCGGCCGTTAAGGAACATCTCGAAATCACCGTCGCAGCCGAACTCCAGCTCGACCGGCCTGCCGCGCTTCGGTTCGGGCGAGGCCGCATCCGCCAGCCGCTTGAACGCCTCGGCATCCACACGCCGGACGCGGAACAGCCACCGCGCGCCGCCCCCCGGCCGGGACGACATCGGCACCAGCGTCGCCCGCTGACGCTTGCCGCCGGCCTCGACGACGACGGGGATTCGACCGTCCACGGGCCGTCTGGCCGCCATCACGATCGCGGGCACCACCTGATCCGACACCAGCCCATCCGCCAGCGACACGTCCGGCAGGCAGTACAGATCCGGCGCCGCGACGACGCAAACCGGCGCATCCCCCTGCCCGGTCGATTTGCAGCGACGCTCGAGGACGATCTCATTGGGCAGTTCGACGCTCAGGGCCGCCTTGCCCGACCACGTCCGTCGCACCTTTGCCCAACCCCCCTCGCCGCGGAGCCGCTTTCCGTCCACCGTGATCGCGTCGGCTGAGTAGGGCACACGAAGCGCCAACGTCGTTTCGACCGGCGCCGACGCCGCCACCGTCACCGTCCACGAGCCGGCCCCCGTCCGCGCCGTCGTCACGGTGATCGGCGCCGACCGTTCGTTCGGCTTGAGGGTGGCCCGCACCTCCGCCAGCCACGTGACCATCACCTTGTCCTTCTCAGCCACCACGCCCCAGCGGACCACGTCGGCCAACACCTGCGTACAGTGCATCGAGCAGCACCAGTACGAATCCGACCCCATGTTCGCGATGCCGCCGTAATGGTACTTGGTCTTGCCGTCGGCCAGCGTCCGAAACACCCAGTGCCCGAACCCGCCGTTGGAGAACTGCGTCGCGTGGATGTGGCTGCGGAGCACGTTCTCGGCCACGTCCAGGTCGACCGCGTTGCCCGTCGCCCGCCACGAGAACAGGTTCACCCGCAGCCAATCGCCCTCCGAACACCCCTCGTCGCGGTTGTACGACAGGTCGAAGTACTCCGTCACCCCGCCCGTCGGCGCCATAAAACCGTCAATGATCTTGGTCCGCCCCTTCAGCACCGATCGGTAGAACTCCGCCGTGCCGTCGATCCGGTCGATGTCGAACATGCCGCGATAGGCGGTCAGTCGGCCGTGGCTGTGATGCTTGGCAAACCCGCGATCCAGCAGCGACAGTCGCGCGATGAACCGCGCCTCGTCGACGAAGCGCTTCTCGCCCGTGACCTCGCCCAGCGCAGCCAACCCGTCGATCAGCGACGGGTAACACGTCGTGAACCCCGACGCCCGCACGCCGCCGACACCTTCGAAGTTCTCCCGTTTCCCGTAGTACTTTCGGGTGGAGATCATGTAGTCGCCCAGCCGGATCGCCATCGCGCGGAGCTCGGCGTTCGGCCGGCGCGCCAGCCGTTCGGCCATCGCCAGCAGCAGCCGACCGTTGCCCCACAACAGCGCCATGTCCCGGTGCTGGTTGATCTCGGCATCCAGGTTCTGATCGGCGCCGAAATGCCCGTCCGGTTTCTGATGCTTCTTGAAGCCCGCCAGCAGCCGGTCAATCATCGGCACTTTGGTACCAAGGACGGCCTCGCAGGCGTTCAGCGCGCCCAGCATCCGACCCGAGATGTCCCCGCTGTAGTTGGTGAACCGCCGCGTGTACTTGAAATGCACGTCGGACAGCACGAAATCGAGATCGTCCAGCGGCGGCGAACACAGTCGGCCGTACGCCCGCTTCAGCCGTTCGAGCGTCTCGCCCTTCGCCTCGACGTGATCTGCAAACCGAACCGCCAATCCGTGCTCCTTCGAGCCGTCCGCCGCCTCGGCGCCCAACGACATCAGCACCGCCATCACAATGCAAGACACGGCACACCCCTTCTCTGCAAGCCTTCCCTTCACCCTTCCCTCTTGAGCGGCTGCTACTTCTCAGGCGCGAACGACCACGTCGAGAACGCCGCGCCGCCGGCGGCACGCACGCCCAGGTAGCCGACGCGCGCGTTGTGCGCGTCACTCACGTAGACCTCATCGCTATCGGCCAGGATCTGCTTGCCGTCGGCCGTCCGGAGACGGGCGCGCTTCCGATCGGTCGTGCTCACCCCCTCCAACACGTACGCCGTGCCCGGCTTGTGACGCATCGATTTGCTGAACCATCGCACCTTTCCGGCCAGGTCGATCAGCTTGAGCGTAGCCTGCCCGTCGGCCACGGCCAGGGTCGCCGCGAAGCCCACCTTCGCGTCGGCGGACGTCTGGAACAGCAGCTCGGCCGTCCCGACATCGCCGGGCTTGACCCGACATCGCCAGACACCGTGGATGCCCTTGATCGAGGTGTTGATGGCTGCCGTCGCGTCCTTGCCGACGTGGACGAGATGCGTCCGCTTCTCGGCGTCCTGCCACCGCCATCCCCCCGCAGCGGCCGACCAGCCCTGACCCAGCGATCTCGCCGCAGCAGCCTTGGCCGGCCTGACGCCGACCTTCGCCGCCCCACGCGTCCGGTCGGAAAACGCCCAGAACGCCGATGGCCCCTTCCACGTGTGAAACCCGATCATGCCCTCGCGGTCGGTGACGGCCTTGTCGTACGTCTTCCACGGGCTTTGGGAAATCACCGTCTTGCCGTCGGCGGCCAGCAGCTCGACGCGGACCTGACCCGGCTTCGTCTCGCCGACCAGGACGTACTCGGTGTTGTACTTCCACTTGCCCTGCGGCCCGGACCACAGCGCGCCGCGGTATCCCTTCGCCAGATCATACAGGATCAGACAGCCGTCGCCGTAGGTGCCTCCCAGCCAGCACAAGAATCCGTTCTTGCTGCTCCCGTCGGCCTGGAACGCCATGCCCGCGCCCCCGGACGGTGGCGACACCTTGACCCGGCAAGACCATCGGCGGTGCACGCCGCTGATGGTCTTGTTGAACGCCCATGCACGGTCGACGTTGGCTGTCTGGCGGATCCGCCCACGCGCGGCGCTGGTCCATTGCCACGTCATCGGGCCGACCAGGACCCAGGGCGAATCCTTCCCCGGCGTGATGCGCCGCTTGTTCGGCGCGTCTGGCGTAATGGCCGCCAGCGGCCCGTCGGCGATCCGCAGGGCCCAGAACCGCCCGATCCCTCCGTCGGTCAGCAGACCCATCAGCCCCGGCTTCGCCGTCAGCCTCGGGTCGACCTTGATCCAGTCGCTCTGGGAGATCAGCGTTTTGCCGTCAACCATCAATAGTTGGACGCGGACGCGACCGTCTTCGACGACGGCCTCGACCGCGCACGGCTCGTAGTCCATCCACGGCGCCCACGGGTCCGACCACAACACCTTCCCGTCGGCCGTGCGGAGCGCGAACCCCCGCATCTCACCGGTCCCACCCAGCAGGCACTCGAGCCCGCCCTGACCCGTCTTGTCGGCCAACACGACGATGCCGGCGCCCTTCGTGTTCGGACCCACCTCGACCACGCATCGATACGCGCCGGCCCGCCCCCGATCCGCACGCGAGATCACACGGCCGCTCGCGCCGGCGACGGCCTGCTTGACAATGGGCCCAAACTGATAGTCCCGGACCCACCGGCCCCGGCCATGCGTGATCCAGTCACCGCCCAGTTCGGCCGCGGACGCTGCGGGGGC
>CAYOGX010000544.1:0-4311 GCA_964403235.1 uncultured Planctomycetales bacterium
CGTCGGCATGCCGTATCGACCCAGCACGGTCTGAACGATATCGTCGGACAACCCCGATGGATCGGTGAACACGTGTTTGCTCCCGGGCGACTCGCTGTCCCAACGATCTCAACGCAGCGCTTTACCGAAACGGCGCCCGCGCCTCAAGGCCATCCGGCCGGATCCTCACCTCGATCGCGCCATCTCGGGCGGTGTCGAAATACCGTCGTCCGGCCACCAACCGTTCGATGACGGCGCGGGTGGTCTGTCGACCGCGCGCACCAGATCGGATCACGACTTGTGGGTTGACGGCGGCGACAAACTCGGCCGTCGATTCCACCACCGCGCCATGATGGGGCAGCACCAGGACGTCGCTGGACAGGTTCCCGGCGTCGATCAGCCGGCGCTGCGGCTCGTCCTCGATGTCCCCGCAGATCAGGATCGATCTGCCCCCGAACCGGATGCGAACCACGAGCGCACGGTTGTTGGGCGGGCAGCTCGCAGGCAGGTCATCCGGGGGCCACAACACCTCGACCATGGTCTGACCGCCATCGTCAATGCGATCGCCAGCGGACACCGTCCGGACCGGAATGCCCCGGTCATCGAGCCGATCGAGCAGGAACCCGACCGCATTGCCCGGACGGGCGCGGTCGGCGAAGTACGGGTTCGTGACCACCTGCTCGACGGGGAAGTGATCGTCGACGGCCAGCAGTCCGCAGTAGTGATCGAAGTTGGCGTGGCTGACGATGGCCCGGCGGATTCGTTTTACGCCGAGCTGACGAAACGCCGGCACGGCAACGACCTCACCGACGTCAAAACCCGACAGCGTCCCGGCATCGCAGAGCCAATGGTCCTGACCGGGCATGTCCAGCAACGTCACCTGTCCCGGGCCGACCGACAGCACCCACATCGTCAGCTCGTCGGACCGCTCGAGCGGACCGAGTGACCAGCCGATGGCGACGGACAGGGGGATGACGCCCGCCACCAGCAACCATCGCGTCCGCACGGCCAGCCGCCAACCGACCGCGACGGCCATCAACCAACCGAAGTAGGCGGCCAACCACCACCACGGCGGTTGGCGGCAGTCGATCGACACCCACGGCAACCGGTCGAGCCAACTGACCCATCCGGCCAGCAGCCTTGAGCCCCAACCGAGCAGCGGCCCGGTGACGACCGTCGTGTGCGGCCAGGCGGCGGCCAGGACCACCTTGATGAACCCGCCGATCACGATCAGCATCGCGAGCGGCCAGACGAGCAGCGAATTGATCCATCCCCAGGGGCTGAACCGCTGGAAGTGGTAGGCGGTCAGCGCCGATCCGACCAGCCAGGCCGCTAGCGATATGACCGTCAGGTGACCCAACGTCCACAGGGCGCGGTCGACCCATCGCCGCCACGCCGGCCACGCCCATCTGGGGTCCTCGAGCTCGATCGGCACACGGCGGGCCCGCAATCGAAGCCGCGTGAGGACGGCGTGGATCGGCGGGCTCAGCAGCAGGATGCCCAGGACCACACCGAACGAGAGCTGGAACCCCGGACTGAACAGGTCGCAGGGCCGCCAGGCCAGGATGACGATCGCACCTGCCGCCAGCCAATTCAGCGGTGAGGTCCGTCGCCGTATCCCTATCGCAATGCATCCCAACAGACACAAGATGCCGGCGCGGAGGATGGGGACGCGCGGCTCGGCCACCAGGACGTATCCGGCCACGACGACCGCCACGACGCCCGCCCCCGCCGTTCGACCCAGACCCACACTCGTGCCCAGCCACCAGACAAAGATGGCCAGCATGCCCACGTGCATGCCGCTGACGCAGAGGAAATGGACCGTCCCGGTTCGGATGAAGGCCTCATTCAGGTCCCGCGAGACGCGCCCCCGCTGGCCCAGGACGATCGCATCCAACAGCGAACTGGTTTCATCCGGAACCGTCACGTCCTGGTACAACCACCGGCGCAGTGTCGATCTGAGCCGATGCCGGCCCCCGGGATCGGCGGGATGACCGCCATCGTCCAGCCGGGCGATCGAGGCCGCCAGCTTGCAGGACATCGACGCCAAGATCCCCTGCCTTCGCCACACGAGCGACCAGTCGGGCTGTCCCGGGTTGCTTGGCCCTAAGGGGCGGTACAGCCGCCCCACGACGCGAATCCGCTCGCCCGCGCCGAGATCCAGCACCGGTTCGTTGACGTATACCTTGAGCAGGCCCGTCACGCCGATCGGGCCGTCCTTGCCCGCGATCGCGTCGACGTCGATCAGCAGTCGCGTCCGCAGCCGACCGTGGGTCCACCGCGCGAAATGCCCGCCGGATCGCTGGTAGACGACCGGGTCGGCCAGCAGCGTGCCCGTCACCGTCGCCAGGACGGGTTCGTCGGCCGTGTAGCGTACGATGTGATCCGGTGGGATTCGACGAAACGCGTTGTCGTGCAGCACGCCGCCCAGCGCGACGCCGGCCATCGCCACCGCGGCTGGGCGAATCAGCCAGTGCCGCCGAACCACCAGGAGCGCGCCGCCAGCCACCACGACGGCCAGCACGGCGTAGACCGTCGGCAGGCCAACCCATCGATCCAGGACGATGCCCACCGCCATCCCCGCCGCCACCGGCAGCAGGGGCGCGGGCGACAGCCGCCAACCGGCGAAGGGCTCGGCTGGGTCAAATCCGCTGAACCGCGTCGCCTTCACGCAGCGAAATATAGATCCGCGTGCCGGTCCAGGCAAACATCGACCGCCCGGTGCCGTTGGTGCCGTTTCCGGTGGGATGGCTCCGCGCGCGAATAGGTGGCATGGGCGGGGCCCGCTTGCTTTTTAGCTTTCGTGTGATCGTCTCGTTCGGTATACGTGAATCGCTCGGGGTCGCCACCGTTCGGCGGCAGAAGGTCTGCGGCGGGACCGGGGCGTTGACGAAAGGGAGCTGGGCATGAACCGGCGAGAATTCGTGAAGAAGGGGATGGTCGGATTGGCCGCGGCCGCCGCGGCGCATCGCCGGCAACCGGCCGCGCGCGCAGGGGATTCGGCAGCGCCGACCAAACCGGACAAGACCGGCACCGAGCCGCGGATCAGCGGGAGCTTCTTCGACCTGATCCACGTCAACTGGTTTGACGCGGCCTATTGGACCGATACGTGCCTGCACTGGGGCGAGGCGAGTTGGCGGGCGCTAATCCGCGACATGCACGGGATCGGGATCGACACGGTCATCTGCGTGTCGACGGCGTTCTGGGGCCGGCCGTTGTTTCCGGGGTACGAGAAGACGGTGGGACTCCCGATCAAGTTCGGCTGTGAGGACCCGCTGGGCGCGTGCGTGGACGAGGCGGACCGCCTGGGGATGAAGGTCTTCCTCGGGGCCGGCGTTCGCGGGCGAGTGAGTCAGGTGCGGGATTACACGAGGATGCAACCGCCCTGGCCCGACGTGTGGTTCCGATGGAACACCGCCCTGGCCGAGGCCCTGGTCGACCGGTTCGGGAAACGCAAGTGCTTCGCCGGGCTCTACATCCCCTACGAGATCGACTTCAATCACGAGGTCCATCAGATCGAGCTCTACGAGAAGCTCATCAAGAAGCACTTTCGCCCCGCGTTGGGCGACGTGAAGTTGCTGGCGTCGCCGGGGAGCCTGGGCACGCATCCGAAGATCGACGAGCTGCCCAAGCAGGTCGAGCGGACGGGCATCAACATCCTGGCGCCGCAGGATTACGGCGGCCGGGCGTGGAAGATCGACGACGCGATGAGGCTGGTCCGCGCAAACGCGCGGGCGCTGAAACAGGTGGGCAAGTCGCTGCGCGAGGCGGGTGTGACGGTCTGGTCGAACTGCGAGCTCTTTAACCTGAAAGGCGACCCGTCCGGACGCGGCGCGTGCGTGCCCGGGCCGATCGAACGGATCGTCCAACAGATCGAGATGCAGGCGCCGCTGGTCGACAAGCTGATCTGCTATCAGTACCAGGGGATCATGAACCGGCGGACCGACTTGGTGAACATCGGGCACCCGTCCACGGACAAGCTCTACCGCGACTATGTCGCCTACTTGAAGAAGCGATTCCCGGGCAGATTCAAGATATGATGTCCGGCCGCCGGACACTGGCAGTGCTGGTACCGGTTTGAATAACGTTCTGTTCTGGGAGATGCGTGATGCACGCGCAGATCATTCTGGCCGTGACGTACTGCGTCGTGTCAGGCGGCGCTGAGGCCCGGTCGGCCGGTCAGTCGTCCCAGGCGCCGGTCTGCAGGAAGTGGCGCACCGTGGTCAGCGGGGCGGTGAGGTCGAGGGCGTGGTCGGCGAGCCAGCCGTCGTCGTAGTAGGTGTGCGCGTAGCGCTCGCCGCCGTCGCAGAGCAGGGTGACCACGGAGCCGGT
>CAYOGX010000545.1:0-4307 GCA_964403235.1 uncultured Planctomycetales bacterium
TGGCGGGCACGTCGGTCGAGGGAGATGTCGCGTTCTACATCCGGTACGCCCGACGGTTCGGTGGGCCCGTCCTCGAGCTCGGTTCGGGAACCGGGCGGATCGCCTGGCCGCTGGCCGAAGCGGGGTTCGACGCGGTCGGCCTGGACCTCTCGGAGACCATGATCCGGCACGCCAGGGCGAAAGGCTCGCACGTCGAGAAGGAGATCCGCGAGCGCGTGACCTTTGTGCAGGGGACCATGGCCGATTTCCGGCTCGAGCGGACGTTTCGGCTGGTGCTCATTCCGTTCCGGTCATTCCAGGTGCTCCTCGACCCAGCCGATCAGCGTCGATGTCTTGAGTGCATCCACCGCCACCTGGATCCGGCCGGCCGGGCCATCATCGACATCTTCGACCCCCGGCTCGAGCTGTGCTATCCCGGGGCCGGCGACGTCCATCTCGAGCTCAACGAGCTGCGACACCCGGTCTCGGGCAACACCGTCAAGACCGAGATGCTGTACCGCCGGAACGATCCGGTCGCGCAGGTCCTGACCGAGCGGTTCCGGTTCACCGAGACGGATTCCTCGGGCCACATCGTGCGGCGGGAGGAGGAGATCCTGCGGCTCCGCTGGACCTACCGGCACGAGATGCGCCACCTGCTCGAGCTGACGGGGTTCGAGCCGGTGGCGGAGTTCAGCGATTTTGACGAGTCCCCGCCGACCTACGGCCGCGAACAGATCTGGGTGGTGCGGAAGCGTTGACGGCGGCCTGTCCCGCGCGTGCACAGTGCGATATGGTGTTGTGGACGTCATTCCCGTTCGGCGATCCCGTGTGCGGCGCGGTCGCGTGTGGCGGGGGTGGACGAGATGGGGCATGCAAGCCTGAGGAGGTCGCTGGATGGTGGCCATTGCGTGTCTGTCCACGCTTCTTAACTGCCCGGGGGTTGTCATCGATGACGCGGACGACCACGCGATCGAGCGGTCGTCTGACTTCGCCGTCGGCAGGAGCCCGTTTGCCACGGGCGGCGAGTATCTGTGGGCGAAGGCCAAGGACGCCGGGGCTCAGCCCGGGTCGATCCGTGTGGCTGCGCCGGCAGGGGAGTTCTACGTCTACGTGGTCTGGATGCGGCATCCAAAGGGGGCGCGCGACGTGGTCGTCCGGGGGGGCGGCGTCGAGGCCAAGGTGGATCAGCGCCGATTGGCCAACGGGGCGTCCCCCGACGACGTCCAGCGCGACCACATGAACGAATACGAGGGGCTGTGCAGCTCCGGGCTCTTCCGGCTGACCGACAGGCCCGTCAAGCTTTGTAAAGGCGACGTCGTCGAGATCCTCCGGTCGGACACCGAGGCGGGCACGATCACGAGCATGGACGGCGTGGTCTTCTCGCCGCACTTGTACATGGATGATCTGGGCAACGACGCGACCTGGTCGGGCAGACCGATGATCAACGTCAGGGACTACGGGGCCGCCAAGTCCGGACGCGTCGGCATGGGGTTGGGGTTCATCAAGCCGCAGGACCGCGATACAGCGATCGAATGGACGGTGCCGGGGGACGGGCTGTTCATGCTGTCGGCGAACCCGAACCGCGGCCCGTCGAGGCCGGATACCTTCCCGCTGGAGGTGGCGCTGGCCGACGGCGCGACCCGGACACTGCACATACGGGGCAAGGCGGACAGTTTCGTCATGCGTGACGCGTGGCAGGTGCTCGGCGCGATCCAGGCCAAGCGCGGGACCCGGCTTCGCATCCGGTCGGCCGAGAAGGGCAATATCTGCGTGGACCTGCTCCGGCTGACGCCGCTGTCGGAATCGCAACTGGCCGGTGCAACCCAGAAGCGCTTCGACACGTTCATCGTCCAGTGGGCGGCGGCAGAAGACCACACCGAGTGCTTGCGCGACCTGCGGATCGAGCCGATCGGGGCCGACGACGTCGAGCTCGTGCCGATTCGCCCGGGCGGGCCGTTGCCCAACGGCATGCAGATCAACGTGCCGTACCGTCGGCTGGCGGTCTTCGGCGCGGAGGCCGCCAAGGCCGTCCTACTGCCAGGTGATGTGTCGATCCGCTTGACGGGACGCGGCGGGTACGGCGTGACGATCGCGATCGATCTGCTGCGGCGCGAAGGAGCCATTTGGCTGAAGGACCTTGGCGTTTTCGCGTCGGCGCGGGGCGATTTCAACGCCAACCAGACCAAGATCGACGCGATGGCGGCTGAGGTGGACGCGGCGCGAAAGCAGCCATTCCGCTCAACCAGCGAGACGTACTACGAGGTGACCGGCCATCACGAGGACGACCCCCGTGGGTTGGACAAGCAGGCGTTCACGTTTGCCTACGACACGTCCCGGCCGCTGGCGCCGCGGGTGGGCGAGTCGATCGCGACGATGCCCGAGGTGGATTACGCGTACTTCCTCGACTGCGTCGAGGAGCCTCGACATCGCCGGATGTTCCTGGGCTGGCCGTACGTCTGCCAGGAGTTCTACGTCCTCAGCAACGGCGGGATCGGCGTGAGCTCGGGTTCCGGCAGAGGCACCGGACATCCCCCGGCGGAGCATTTCAGCGTGCAGATGGGCGTGGGCGAACCGCCGGTTTTCAAGGAGCACGGCGATCGGTCGGTCAGACAGTGTCTCGAGGACGGCTATCACCTCATCGTTCACACCGACTGGCGGTGCGCCAGCGTCGACGTGCGCTCGACGGCGTTCGCCTATCCGATGGCGGGCGAGCAGGTCAAGACCGGCAACGAGCCGTTGGCCGCGTTTGTCCGTCTGACCCAACGCAGCAACAAGCCGGTGTCATTCTGGCTGAAGATCCGGCCCGACCACTACGCCGGTCCGAACAAGCAGTTGGGCGGCCTTCGAAACGCGAAGGTCGAGAACGGTCGGGTCATGGCGGGGGATCGGATCGTCCTGGCAGTGGATCACGGCTCAGCCACCGTTGGATCGGCCAAGGACGACGAGGTCCTGATCAAGATCATGCCGGCCAAGGATCACGTCGATCTGGTGGTTCCCTACATCGCGGTGGATGCGGAACCGGTCCACAAGGCGGTCGCGCTCGGGTTCGATGCAGCGCTGTCGGCCACGAAGCGGTACTGGGACAACCGTCTGGCCAGGGGGGCCGTCATCGACGTGCCCGACCCGGTCGTGACCAATCTGTACAAGACGTTCTACCCGCGAGTGCTGATCTGCGGTGACCTCGACGTCGACGGTCACTACGCGCTCAAGACCAGCCCGCTGATCTACGACACGGTCTGGATGACGCACACGGCCCTGGGTAGCGAGGCGCTTGTGCGGATGGGCCAATTCGAGGACGCCAAGCGATACCTGACGGCCGCGTTCGACTGGCAGGGCTCGCAGGCGTCGGAGTCGAACAAGTTCACCACCTGGCGGGGGTTCTTCAACGCCCCGCCGCGCTATCCCGTGCCGCTGTGGCTGAATTACCACGGTTGGACGCAGTGGGCGGTGGCCCGGTACTTCCTGTTTTCCAACGACGCCGAATGGTTGAACAAGAAGCTCCCGCAGTTGATCGCCAGCCTGGAGTGGACCCGGTCGCAGCGACAGTTGACGATGAAGGGCGATGCCGACGGCACGAGGCCCGTCAACTACGGTTGGCTGCCGGGGGGGCGCGTTACAGACGGGTCGCGCGGGACGAGCACGTTCACCGACTGCGTCAATTGGATGGGATTCAACGAGATCGTGCGGCTGCTCGAACGGATCGGGCACCCGCGTGCAGCCGAGTACCGCAAGGTGGCTGACGACTATCGCCGGTGGATCGTGCGAGGACTGCGGATGGCATCGAGCCAGCGCCCGCCCTGTCGGCTCAACGACGGCACGTGGGTCCCGTACGTGCCCGGCTACCTCGAGTCGAGCGGTCGCGAGGAGGCCATGTGGTACGCTGCCGTCGTCGACGGCGCGCTGGAGGGCATCCTCGACACCGGGTGCCTGCCTGCGGGCGATCCGCTCGAGAAGTGGCTGTTGAGCAATCTGGAGGACAATCTGTTCGTGCTCGCGCCGAACCTGTCGGACGAGGCCTTTTATTTCGGCCACGGGCTGAACTACGTCCGTCGCGACCGGCCCAAACACGCGATCTACTCGTTCTACAGCCTGATCGCGTCGCACATGGCGCGGCAGACGCTGACGACGTTCGAGCACCGTTCGTGGGGCGCGGGCCGGATCTGGGAGCTGACGCCCTGGGCGATGGGTCCGTACGTCCGCATGCTCAGTTGGATGCTCTGCTATGACGAGGGAGACGACCTGTTCTATTGCAGGGCCACACCCAAGGCCTGGCTCGATGCGGGCAAGACGATTCGCGTCGAGCGGCTGCAGACGCGTTTCGGCTTGAC
>CAYOGX010000546.1:0-4299 GCA_964403235.1 uncultured Planctomycetales bacterium
GGACCTTCCGTGTCAGGAGCCGCGGAAGCCCTTCCACGTCCTCGACCGAGTCGTCGAGATAGAAGTGGTCGCAGATGCCCTGAGGAAGTGTCCCATCGCCGTTGCCGTGGATCCGTTGGACAGCGCGTTTGATGTCACCCAACGACTGCTCGGTCGTGATGTAGAGCACCTTCGTGCCGTTGCTCGCCAAGTCGCCCGTCACTTGGATTCCGAACGTCGTCTTGCCGAGGCCGGGCTCCCCCGCCACTAGCTCGACGGACCCACGTACCAGCCCCGGGCGTACGGCCTCCCGGAGCCAATCCAGCGACGGCACCTCGACGAGATCAGGCCCTCCCGCAGCAATATCATTGAGCTTGGGCATCGTTCATTCTCCTGGTACCTGCATGTTACTGGCGCCGACGTTAGACCCACCTCGCCGCCAATGATCCGGCCGTCGCGAGGTGGGTCATGGGTCCGACGGTATCAGGCATCCTCGATAGGCCCCCTACTCGCGCTGAAGAGCTGCCCCAGAAAGTTGCAGTCCTTACACCCAGGGGCGCCCCTGGGTGGGCTCGGTAGGTTGTGAAGCTCTCGCACCCGCGCGAGAAGGACCGTGACGAGGTCGGCGTCCAGCGGAACGGGCACGATGTGCGCCGTGAATTCCATCGCGAACCCATTCCGCCGGTGGGGATCGGCCTCAACCTTCGACAGCTCCGTAACAGGCTCGGTGTACACGAGTGCCAAGCTGCTTACCGGGCCATAACCACACGCCTCGGCGATGAGGGCGTACGAGTTGAGCTGCACCTCGTACATCGGGAACAACTCGTCCTGGGTTTTTGTGTACCTGGCTGTCTTGTAGTCAGCGATCAAGTGCGAGCGGTCGGCCTTTACGAGCAGACCATCCGGCACCCCGGTCAAAAGGATGCCGTATTCATCGACGACGATGTTGAATCTCGAATGGTGCGGTGGCTCGCGATACCCCGTCAGCGGACCAAGTCCATCAAGCCAAGGTGGCGCCGAACCATGTCGATCAAACCACGCGTGCACGACCTTTTTCGAGTAGCTGTCGATGCTCGCAAAGATGCCGGGCCAAATCTGAAAGGGGAGCCGGTGTCCCATCCGCAACTTCAGCCAAAAACAGCGTGGGCAGCAGCTTGGCAAGGCCAACTCGCCGAGGGCCTTGCCCGAGATGCGAACGACGTTTTGTGTGGTTGCTTTCATGATGTGCCTCCAGTCCCACGAGACGATGAGTTCTCTGACGAACCGGGTCGGATCGGCACAATGTGCTTGTGCCTGCCTCGTGGGCGCCGATAATTGCGTGATCCGGCTCCGGTCGGATACACGGCGATAAGGGAACGGTTTGGCGACTGGCCCTTATCGCCCTTCTTCTTTCTGTTCTTCATCCGGCGGCGCTTCGTCGTTTTCGACAGGGAGCCGCCGGCTACCCTCGCTTGATTCCGCTGTCCGATTCGCTTCGTGCTCGGTATCGGGAAGCAGATCGTCGAGCAGAAGGCGGTAGGCGGCCGCCACGACATTGACACACACATCGAGCACCTGGTGGAAGTCCGACACCGCACCGCGTGCCACCTCAGCCGGCGCGTTGGCCATGACGAGCTTCCCGCTGATCATCAACAGGCGTTGCTGCGCGAATTCCTGCAGCACGGGTTCTCGCTCCAGCAGACCTTCTCCATCCGTCCTGGTCCGCTCGGCCAATTCCGCGAGCCCAGCTTCGATCAATTCCCCGTCGATAAGCGCCGCCTCGCTCGGGCGCTTCGGTCCGTCACGTCTTGAGCCCATGGGTCAGTTCCTTTCATCTATGCTGTCCGGCGTTCGGGTGCCGCGAAGATCGTCGGCAGCGTCCACCGCGATACGAGGCGGACGTACCGTTTACAGTCCAACAGGTCTTCTGCGTCGATGTCCCACTCACCAACCAGGATCGAAGCGGCTGAAATGCGACGATGGTCGGTGACTCGCAGCCACCGGCGGCTGGGATCGCCGACGTGCAGGATGGCCTCCACGACCGCTCGGTCCCGGAATCCCTTTCGCGAGACGCCCCGCCTTGAGGCGTTGATCAACCTGGCCGCCCGATGATCTGCCTCACGCAGAGTGACCAAGTCTCCCACCAATCCCGTGATCGCCAGACCGGCGCGCGCGAGGATGTCGAGCCCCCGCCTCGAAAACGGGTGCAACCCGATGTGGGCCTGGAGCTCGGCAACCGGGAAGCGGTTCCGTCCGAGACACAGCGACGCGATGACGGATCTGAGCGGGTGCTGGGGGCCGACAAATGTCACGAGTTGATACGCCGGCCCCGTATCTGGAAGGCAAGCAATGTACCCTTGTTGTTGCATCCGCTGCATGGCCCGTCGTTGCCGACCCTCCGTGAACCGGGCTCTCGGCCCGGAAAACGACCGAACCAGATCGAGCCGGTAGAGATTTCTGAGCTGTCTCACGAGATTGCCTCCTCGGCCCAGTGAGCCAGAATGGGTTTACCGATATACAGCCTATATCGGCATGTCGATTTTGTCAACCCCCGAGACGGAATTTCTTGCAGCTTTTCGATCGACGGCGTAATATCATCTATCCGCTTCGCATAGCGCCGGGAGCCTTCGGCGCGAGCAGGAGGTCTAACGCCGACGAACGCTGAGGGAGGTCATGATGCCGACGGGTCCAGATGTCAGGCGCTACCGGAAGGCCCTCGATCTAGGACAGCGTGAGTTCGCCAGTCGCCTCGGCATCGCCCAAGCGACCCTTAGCCTGATCGAGACAGGCAAGGTCGGTCTCAGCGAAGCCCTGCAACAGAGGCTTAGCAAGGAATTCAACAAGCGACGCTACTCCCCGAAGTACGATGAGTTCTGCCGCACGACGGATGCCGAGCGCCGCAGCGGGCAGACAATGGTTGGCCATCCGGACGTTACCTACGCGACACTACCGGTCTGGCTATGGGAGGATGGTTTCGATCTCGGCGCGCCGCCCAACACTGCCGAGCGTTGTGGGATCGTCACTGTCCGCACGTCGAGCTCTGACGCCATCGCGTTCGAGATGCCGAAAGGCAGCAGCCACTGGATTGCCGGCGAGATCCTGGTATTCGTCCGCTCGTCGACCGACGACTGCCGTGCGGGGAGCTTGTGTCTGGTCCAGATGCGTTCGCCAAGGGCAAAGCATCCCAGAACGATGATCGCCATCGCTCGTTACGACGAGACTGGCCGCCACAGGGTCCTTCAGTTCGAGCCGGCCGATCCCTCGGAGCCAGTTTTTGCGCCCAACCCCGATCATATCGAGGGCATCTTGCGATGCGTCTACCGAGCCCGGTATATCGAAGGCTGAGCTCTCGGCAAACGCATATTCAGCGACGTAGTCGCACGGCATGAACGTTGCGGGCAGGCCATGACTCTGGTTGCTCCACGATCCCTCTCTCAATCCATCCGGGTTGTCACGACAAGTCCACGGGCATCGGCCGTTGATCGCTGAACGTCTCGGTATCACGTGAGAGTCTCGCTTTCCGGACTCCTTTCGTGTCGACTCAACCGGGACTGTCGCTTCCCGTCGCAGGTTCCTCAAAGGACTCTCTAGCAGTTTCGACGTATGGCATCTGGAGCACGCCGCTCAGACGGACCACGTAAATGCTCGGAAGTCGTGGGACGTCGGGTTACCCGAGTAGAGCAGGGAGAGGGCAATGCCAAGGAACCAATCAACGAAGTGGCTGACAGCTAGAGATGTCGGCGACATGCTAAAGGTGAGTGCGAAGACGATCAACCGATGGCGACGTGATGGCTTGCTACGGGGCGTCAAGATTGGCAACGTCGTCCGATTCGACTGGCAGGACGTCGAAGACTTCATGCACCGAAGTCGAGGTTGACGTCGGCGGTCCCCGGTTGGTGGTGAGCCAACGAGGACCGTCGATCCCTGGGGAAAGCTGAACCCGCCCCTGAATCTTGCCCCGCCCGGGGCTGCTGACCTGAAATGAATCCATCGACCCAGGATCAAACCCAGCCTGAGCCAGCAAGAGCAGTAAGAGCTTGTAAGGGCATCACTTAGCCTTGTTGTCCAGCAGGATCAAGCGTGGGGCATAAGCCAACTAAAATGATCATAGATGACCGAGACCTTGAGCCCGAGCCGGGCGGTCCGGCGAGGGATCAAGGCGACCAGTCGAAACCGGATAAGACCCGGGAGTCCGGGTCGCAAGATAAGGAGAATCACGATGACGTACGAGGAACTTGTCACGCAGTGGGTGACGCAAGCACATCCAACCAGCAACCAGACGAAGCGGGTCCGCTCGTCGCTCTGCCGCCTCGCAGATGCGAGCCGTACCGACAACTGGCG
>CAYOGX010000547.1:0-4298 GCA_964403235.1 uncultured Planctomycetales bacterium
TGGCAATGAAGTCGCGGACCTCTTGGTTGAGGTTGTCCATCGTTTCGTAGCGGTGGTTTCGGGTCACGTTGGCGTGGAGTTCTCGCCAGGCGCATCGCTCGATTCTATTGCCGTCCGGACAGTACGGCGGCAGGAAATACAGCGTCGCCCTGGCTATTCAAGCCTTCACTTCTTCACGCCATTGTAGTCGGACTGACCGCATACTGCGTTGTTGCCGAAGCGCTTTTAGAAAAGTGACGGCTGGTCGGTGTCTTGGGCGGGGCGCTTCTTGGACGGTCGGGTCGGCGGCAGACCGACGTGCTTGCAGGCGTCGGCGGTGATCTGTCGGCCCTGACGGGTCCGCGTGATGAAGCCGATCTGGAGCAGATAGGGCTCGACGACGTCCTCGAGGGTGTCTCGTTCCTGGCCCATGCTGGCGGCGATGGCCTCGACGCCGGCCGGTCCGCCCTCGTACGTCTTGGCCAGCGTCGTCAGGTACGCGCGGTCGAGTTCGTCCAGACCCAATTTATCGACCTGTTGGATCTCCAGCGCTCGGGCGACGACGTCGGTCGTGAGCGTCCCGTCGGCGCGGACCTGGGCGTAGTCTCGCGCTCGGCGGAGGAGCCGATTGGCCACCCGCGGCGTGCCGCGGCTCCGCCCGGCGATCGCCTGCAACGCGCCGTCCTCATGGTCCAGCTTCAACAGCGACGCGGACCGCCTCAGGATCTGCGTCAGCTCGTCGGCGGTGTAGAACGTCAGGTGATAGCGAATGCCGAACCGGTCGCGCAGGGCCGCGGTGAGCATGCCCGCCCGCGTGGTCGCGCCGATGAGCGTGAACCGCTTCAGGGCGAAGTTAATGGTCCGCCCGCCCAGGCCCCCCTCGACGGTGTAGTCGACGCGGAAGTCTTCCATGGCCGGGTAGAGAAATTCCTCCACCACGCGGGCAAGCCGGTGGATCTCGTCAATGAAGAGGATCTCGCCGGCCTCCATGTTGGTCAGCATGGTCATCAAGTCGCCCTGCTTGACGATGGCGGGTCCGCTGGTGACGCGGATGCCGACGTTCATCTCATGGGCGATGACGTGGGCGAGCGTGGTCTTGCCGAGCCCGGGCGGTCCGTCGAGCAGGATGTGCTCCAAGGGCTCGCTGCGTTTGCGGGCGGCCGCCAGCGCGATGACGAGCTGGTCGATCAGCTGCGTCTGACCGACGCAGTCGGCCAGTTGCTCGGGCCGCAGCGCGAGGTCGAGCCGCTCCTCCTCAGGCCCGTTCGAATCCGCCGAGATGACGCGATCTCTGGCCATAAGAGCAGATGTCCCTTATCCCTCGCTGCCGGCCTTGATGCGGTAGACGGCCCGGACCCATTCGTCGGCCTGGTCGATGTCCGGGTGCAGTTGGGCGGCGCGTTGGAGCCACTGTTCGACCTCGGTCCGGCGCTCACCCCAGGCGATCAGGACCTCGAGGGCGTCGCGTTGGGCGGGCGTCCAGTCGGTTTTGGCGGGCGAGCGTTCGGCCGCGGCCGCGATGGCAAACGCGTCCACCTTGCCCCGCAGCTCGGCGACGATCTGCTCGGACGCCCGTTTGCCGATGCCGGGCAGTCGTGTCAGGGCCTTGGCGTCGCCCGACTCGATGGCCGAGGCCACCCGAGCGGCCGGTTCCGCCAGCGCCCGCAACCCGCGCCGAATCCCCACGCCCTTGACCGTGATGAACTTCTGGAAGAACGCCCGGTCCTCCGAGTGCAGAAACCCGATCAGTCGCGGGATCAGGTTCCCCCCGGCGGCCCCGCCCTCGTAGTACTCCAGCGTGTGCAGCGTGATCTCCTGGCCGTGCGCTGCCGCCAACTCGCCGATCGCGTAGCCGGGCACGAGCACCTCGTGCGCCAACCCGTCGCGCTCGATCACGACCGAGCCCTCGGTCACCTCTGCGACGATGCCGGTGATGCGGACGATCATGTCCCGTTCACTTCCCACTGACCGATCGGGTCGACGCAGCCGAACTGCGGGCCGACCGTAAGCGCGGGGCCATTCGGCTGGCGGCACAGACCGCGATGGCCAGCGCGTCGGCGACGTCAGACGGTTCCGGCGGACGGGCCAGGCCGAGCGTGGTCATCACCGCCCGCTGGATCTGCGCCTTGCTGGCCTGCCCGTTACCCGTCAAGGTCCGCTTGACCCGGGTGGCCGGCAGCGACACCACCTCGATCCCTGCCCGTGCCGCCGACAGCAGCAGCACGCCCCGGGCGTGTCCCATCAAGATGGCCGTCCGCGGATGCCGGTAATGGCTGTAAAGCTGTTCGACGGCCACCAGGTCGGGTCGATGCTCGGCGATGACCTCATCGATGCCGTCGGACAGCTCGGCCAGGCGTTCGGGCAGGGGGGCATCGGCGGTCGTACGCACCACGCCGGCCTCGACCAGCAAGGCGCTTCGGCCCGTCGGGTCGACGCGGATCACGCCGTAACCGGTGTTGTTCAAGCCGGGATCAACGCCGCAGAGTCGCACCGTTCAGGTCGCCTCCATGCACCCGGTGCGGACCAACACGTGCCGCCCACCCTCAAGATAGGTACCGGGCTCCGCAGGCCCTGTTCGCGGACTACCTTAACCGTTCCGGGTAGCGCAGGCAAGGGCCTTGCGCCCGTGGGTTGGGTCCGAACGGGCTCACGACAGCGGCGTGACGACAATGGCCTTGGGGACGGTCGGGCACTGGTGCTGGCAGACGCCGCACCCGATACAGCCCGCCTCGAGGACCTCGACCGGCCCGGTCGGGGCCAGTCGGATGGCCTCCCGGCCGACCGGGCACTTCTCGACGCACAGCCCACAGTCCCGATTCGCCGCGAGCAGGCACGTCGCCGGGGTGATCTTCGCCAATCCCATGCCGAATTCGGCCACCTCGACCACGTGCAGGGCCCCGCTGGGACAGGCGTTCATGCAGCTCCTGTCGTCGCACACGACACAGGGCGCGATGTCGGGGTCGATGTAGGGCGTGCCGCTCAGGTCGCCCTGATCGCCCTGGTGCTGACGGATGGCCCCGGCCGGACAGGCCTCGATACACGTGCCGCATCGGTAGCAGGTGTCCAGAAACGCATCTTCGGGCAGGGCCCCGGGCGGACGGAGCACCGTCCGCGGCGTGGGCACCGGCAGGCGGTCCTCGAGGTAATCAGCCACGGGGCGAAGCGCCCGGCCGAGTCCCTCCAGGAAGAACCGCCGCCGATCGTGTGGCTCGATGTCTTCAATGGGGTCGTCGGACATGGTCCTCACGGTTGGCCCGCACACGGCGTCGTCCGACAAGCCACGCGGAACCCGGACGGACGTCCCGGCCCCGGCTGACGTCGACTTGTCGACTGGTGTCCATCGACCGTTCTGGCGTTAGGGCGAATCGACGTTCACGACGCGGCTCGTCACCGGCCCCCAGCGCCCTGTGACCAGGCGGGCCTGCACCATCACATAGTATCGCCCAGGCTCAAGCGACTCAAACACCCGCTCGGTCTTCCACGTTTCGCTTTTCGGTGGGGCCGCGCTGCTCGGCTCGCGGGCGAGCCAGCACGCGTACCGGTCCACGGGCATCGGATCGCGGGTCGAGCTGTTCGCCACGGTCCATCGGACGACCACCGTCGTTGGCGCCCGCGGGACGGGCGTCGGATGTGTCGGCGAGCTGACCTGGACCACGGGGACGGGCATGGCGTGCTGGATGCGGAGCTTCACGGCGTGGTCTCGGCCTCGGGGCAGGGGGACCTGTGGGATGGTCAGGACCCCGTGTTCGTCGGCGGGGGCCCGGCCGGTGGGTCCGTCCGGATCGACGCGATAGGCGAACGTGCAGCCCGGCGGGATCGGGAACCGCTGCGTGCCCCGCGGCGAGACGTCATAGGCCATCGTCTCGACCGGGCAGTGCTGCCAGGGCGACCCGTCACCGCTGAGCCACAGGTCCACTTCCAGACGATCCGGCCGGTCGACCAGGCCGTTGGCGTCCCATCGGCAGAAGGCGTTCATCAGGCCGCGCGGGTCCCGCTCCGGGCGCTGCCCGGCTCGCCACTGGCCGAGCTTCTGCGGCACGCCGAGGTGTCCGAGCGACGGCTCTGAGAACGCGAAGGTCGGTCGGTCCGTGCGGACCAGCCCGTTCGATAGATGGCTGAAATCGCTCCGCCATGCCCCGATCGGGTCGCCCCGGCCGTGCGCGCTCATGTCCCACACGAACGTCCCGGGCGCCGCGCCGCGCTCGAACAGTTGGACGAAACTCCTGCCGGGCGGACTGATGGACGTGTAGTATTGCGCGAACGGGACGACGCGATCTGCCCGACTGTGCCGGATCGCCAGACACGTCCGGCAGCCGGAC
>CAYOGX010000548.1:0-4297 GCA_964403235.1 uncultured Planctomycetales bacterium
GACACGTGCAACGCCGTCGGGGCCGCCAACTCCGCCCCCAACACGTCCTTGAGCAGCACGCGTACCTCCGACCCGTTGCCCAACGCCTCGTTGTAGATCAACACCCAGTCGTTCTCGTTCCACGCCTGCGCGCTCAGCGCGAAGACGTTCCCGTACCCGTCCACGTCCACCTCACGTACCTGCCAGACGTCCGTCTCCAGCGTCACGTTCCCGTTGAGCGGGTCGATGCTCTGGTTCGGCTCGGCGTTCGGGTCCTTGCCGTACAACCCGACCAGGTCGTAGTTCCCGTCGTTCGGATCGCCCAGGATCTCCAGCTTCGCCACGGCCTTGTAGGGATCGCCCGCCCCGCCGGGACGCTGCACCAGCACCGGTACCACGTAGACGTACTTCGAGTCTCGCCGGTCGAAGACGGCGTCCGTCAGCGGCTGCCCCTCTTCATTGGCGATGCCGACCCAGACCGTGCTGTCGCCGAAGTTCGGGTCCTCGTTGTACGTAAACGAGTGGTTGGGCTCGATGATGGCCGTGCCGCTGTCACGCCGAACCACCCCCTGGACACCGTGGACCTGGTACAGCGTGCCCGCGTCATCCAGCAGCAGTCGGCCATTGCCCGTGTCGCACTGGCCCACGACCGGGCAGTTCGGGAACCGCTTGTCCTCCGCGAATCCGCCGTTCGGGTCCAGCGTATAGAGCACGTCGTACTGATAGTCGCCGGGGTCGCCCGACTTGCCGGCGATGACGATCACGTTGCCGCCGCCGACGCTGTTGCCCAGTGTGAACGGTGAAACCCCCTTGCTGCCGCCGGGCCTCGGCGCCAGGGGCGGCTCGTTCGGGCAGGCGTTCAAAGCCGTGGCGAAGAACGCGTCCCACGACAGCAGGTCCGTGATGTCCAGGTAACCGTCGCCGGTCACGTCCGCGCACCACATGCTGGCCAGGTCCTGACCCGTCGCCGCGACCAGCAGCAACAGGTAATCCGTCTCGCTGACGCCCTCCACGCCGTCGATGTTGGCACACTCTTGGTCTTCGCAACTGATGTACGGGTCCCAGTTGTCGATCCAGCAGACCGCGTCATCGCCGTGCAGCTCGATCTTGACGTAGGTCCCCCGCGTGAAGTTGAAGTCCCCGCGTGGCATGGTCGCATGAAAGACGGCGAACTCGTCGCTGCCGATCGCCCCGGCCCGATCGAACGCCGGCGGATAGACCCGCGCGACGGGCACCGCGTTGGCGTCCGGGTCGTGCCGGTCGCACAGGTACACCGTCAGATACGCATCACCGCTGGGATTCTGTCGGAACAGGTAGTCAAAGATGACGGCGATCTCGTCTTCGGCTGCCCGAGCGAACGCGCCGACGGCCGCCACGGAGCTGGCCGATTGCGGCTCGCCGTCCGCTTGCGTCCGCATCTCCATCACGCCCCGATTCGGATCTGCCGGAACCAGGGCCTCCTTACGCAGGATCGAGCCCTCAGGCAGGGAGGCCTCGGGGTGATTCGGGTCCGCATCGCTCACGTCGGTGATCCGCGTGCGGACCCGGACGGCAAACTCCCTGTCGCTCTCCATCGCGATCACGACCAGTGAGAAGCCCATCATCGGGATGTCCACGATCCGACTGCCATTGGCGAACGGCCCGTTAGGCTGGTTCGGGTCTCTGACGATCTCCACGCCGCTGCCATCGACCAACCTGTCGTAGTACAGGGCTTGCAGGCCGGTGTTGAGGACGGCGTCGTCGCACAGCTTCAGTTCCTTGATATAGATGGTCTCTGGATAGTTGGCGTCCTCTTGAAAGACGAACCCCTGCCGATTGGTCAGGTTGAGCCTGGCGTTCGGGTCGATCCGCAGTTCCTCCAGGACCCAGTTCTCGGCGGGATCGTTGGGGAAGTCCAGGTGGGAGGGGGGCACCTGGAACGCCCCCGACTCGCCGTTCGGGTTGTTCGGCCCGCCGCAGTCGTAGTCGAGCGCGCGTAGCTCCAGCAGGATCCCCTGGGTACCGGGCGTCTGTTTGATGATGACGCTGATGTCGTTGTCGGCGATCGTCGGCCGGTTGGGGGTATCCGGGTCGGGATCGAGATCGAGGTATCGGTCGCCCTCGGAAACGATGGTGTTTCGCCGAACGGTGGCGCTGCCCTCGACGAAGAACTGGCCGCCGTAGCCGCCGCTGGCCTCGAGCAGCGTGATGTCGTTGTCTTGGACCGCGTTGTTCCCTTCGAACGCGGCCTCTGTCACGAAGATGTCGGCGTTCTGGATCGTGGCGGCCTCTCGCGCGACCAGGGAGCCGTTGACGGTGATCTGACCGTTGGCGTAGTTGGCGTCCGTGCCCAGATCGACCGTCGCATCGCTGGCGATGACGAGCTCAGCGCCGAGATCGATCTCGATGTCGCCCGGGCCGTTGACGTTGCTGCGGATCACCGTAGGACAGTACACCTGGGGGAAGTAGTAGATTTGCGAGATATTGAGCAGCGACCCGTCCTCGAGATATATGGTGTTGGGACCATCCACAGAGCTGAATTGCAGATCGAGTGTGCCTGACTCCAGCCTCAGGTCGCCCTGGAGAGTCACATGGCTGCCCTGGATCCAACCGGCATCGGGGCGGTTCGGGTCGGGGTGTGTATCGGAGTCGATCGCCACGTTGTCGATGACCAGCATGGCATAGCCGCCGGACAGCTGTCCGCCGCCTTCGTAGCCGGTGCCACTGCCGTCCAGCCTGCAATCCTTCAGCATCAGCCCTGCTGCGTTCGCGTTGATGCTGCTGCCGCTCCCAGTGAGCGTGAAGCCCTCCAGGGCGGGGGGAACCCCGCGGAGGAGGTCGTAGTCGAGTGCCCTTTCCCCGCCGTCCAAGTCGATCGTCGTGGCAGTCAACCCGTCGCGAGAACGGATAACGACTGACTTGCCAGCATAGTCCAGCTCTCTGTTGCCTGTACCCGTGTAGGTTCCCGGCAGGACGATCACGGTATCGCCATCGACCGCCACATCGATGCCCGCCTGGATGGTCCGCTTGGGCCCATGCGTCCCGTCCCAACTGGAAGCCAAGCCGTCGAGGCCGTCACTCCCACCGGTGCCGTCCACATAGTAGGGGCGGGTGGTCGGGCAACTCCCGTACTTGCGGTATTCCTCGAGGTTGGTCCGACCATCGTTGTCGGGGTCGGCGCTGGCCTGGGCGGCGGTATTGGGGTCGGGGCCGGTGTTGGGGTCGTAGTAGCTCACCTCCCACCACTCGGGCAGGCCATCGCTGTCGGTGTCCAGGAGTTCATCGGCGCCCATGTCGATTCGTCCGCCGAGGACCCGGTCATCGCCGTCGACGTCGGTCGGCGTGTTGGGGTCGAGTACGAAGCCTGGATCGCCTGCGTTGATGCAGGGCGAGCCTGCACGAAGGTGGGCGTCGGCCGTCAGTATGGGATCCAGGTCGATATTCCCGTCGCCCCAGTTCAACGCGATTTCTGGTATGAGTGAGAGCTCTCGCTCCCCGCCTTGGATGTTGCAGTAGGAGACGGTGGCGGTTCCATAAGATATGAAACGTCCTCCCAGCTCGATCTGGCGACCGTACACGGCGCTGTTGTGCCAGAGGATGCAGTTGCTGATGGTGGCCGAGACGGCCTGCTCGGGGGAAAGCTCGCCGACGAACTGAATCCCGCCACCAGACATCCCAAGATTACCCGTGATGGTACAGTGGGTGATCGTCGGGTTGCTGGCGTAGCAGTGTATCCCACCGCCTCCGTCGGCGTGGTTGCCCGCGATCGTGCAATTGGTGATCGTCGGGGCACCCGCAAAGCAGGTAATCCCGCCGCCTCGACCATCGAACGGGATGATGGGAGCGTAATAGGAATCTCGCCACTCGACGGAGTTGCCGGTGATCGTGCAGTTGGCGATCGTCGGGCTGCTGAAGGCTTCGCATAAGATCCCGCCACCGTCGATGTCAGCGACGTTGTTGGAGATCGTACAGTCGGTGATTCTCGGGTCACACTCATAGCAACAAATCCCGCCGCCGCGAATGCCGAAATTGTCGGCGATCGTGCAGTTGGTAATCGTCGGTGTGCCGTCGTAGGCGCAGAGGATGCCGCCGCCACGCCCGCCGGGCGAACCGTCATAGATAACGTTGTTGGTGATCGTGCAGTTGATGATCGTCGGGCTGGCCCCGATGCATCGGATTCCTGCGCCCTCTTCGGCGGCGTTTCCGGTGATCGTGCAGTTGACGATCGTCGGGCTGCTGCCGCTCACGCATACGATCGCGCCCCCGGCCGAAGCCCATGCATTGGTGATGGTCAGGCCGGCTAGGACGCAATTCCCGCCGCTGCTGTTATTAAGCCAGA
>CAYOGX010000549.1:0-4294 GCA_964403235.1 uncultured Planctomycetales bacterium
TACGTGGTCATGGGCGGGGAGTTCCCGAGCGTCAACAAGGTCGCGCAGCAAGGGCTGGTCAGGACCGCGGTCACGGCCGCTGCCCCGGACAGGGTCGGTCCGACCTACAGCACCAAGCCGGACCGGGCGGTACCTCCGACGACGGCGACCTCCACCACCGCTGGCTCGGTGCAGGTGACGTTCGGCACGGCCTGGGACTACGACAACGAGTCGTTGACCTACGACCTGTACCGCAACGGCACGAAGGTCTGGACGACGTCGGTCAAGTCGAACTGGCCCACCATGTCGGGATTCGGCTCGACGACGAATTCGGGGCTGTCGGGGCGATAGTCGGTTTGGATTTCGATGGTTCCGGGCACGTCGGTCAACCTGGCGGCGATCGCCCTGCCCAGCCGCCCAAGCTGCTCCAGGTCCTTGCCGCTTAAACGGACCATCACCGCCGCTCCGCCCGGCGGACCCTCCTTAACTTCCTCGACGCGGTAGATCATGCCCGGATACGCCCGGATCTTCGATCGCAACTCCTGGATGATCTGGTTCTGGTGGCGTTTTCGGGTGGTGGGTTGAGTGAGTTGGACCATCACCTTGCCGAACTCGGGGCCGGTGACCGGGTCGGTATCGAGCCTGCTGGCCAGTCCCGACGAGGACCCCACCGCAGTGACGAAATGCACAACCTCTCCCTTGTCTTGCAGGTCCAGCAGCGGGTCGGTAATCGCGGCAGACGCCTTGAGGGTCTCCTCGATGCTGTATCCCAGCGGCAGCTCGAAGTTCACCTCGAACTGCGCCCGGTCGCTCTCCGGGAAGAAGGTAAATCCGATGTGCCGAAAGGTGCACGCCGCCCAAACGATCATGCACGCGCAGCAGCCGAGCACCACCCAGGGATTCTTCAGGCAGTAGCGAAGCACGGCGGCGTAGGAGCGTGTAAAGAAGCCGTGGTTGGGCCTGATGCGGCTTTGGGGATGTGCCAGGTGCGGCTGCTGGGCAAGTAACGCGCGAGCCTCGTTCTGTGGTTCGCGCCGCCGGTACCAGCGGGCGGCCACGGCCGGTATCACCAGGTGGTCGACGATGATCGAGCCGAACAGCGCCACGCTGACCACCTTGGGCATCACGCCGAGAAAGTCTCCCATGATGCCGGGCACCAGCAGCATCGGCAGAAAGGCGGCGATTGTCGTCAGGTCGGCGGCGATCACCGGCACCCCCACTTCGTCGATACCCGTCTTGGCGGCGACCTCGGGTGGCTCGCCCCGCTCGATGTGCCGGTGGATGTTCTCGGCCACGATGATCGCCCCGTCGACCACCATCCCCAGCACGAGGATGAAGCTGAAGATGACCAGGTTCGAGATGGGAATCCCCGCGGCGAACAGGAAGATCAAGGCGATCGCCGTGCTGAATGGAATCGCCGACAGGACGAGGACCGAAATCCGCAGGCCCATCGACCATGCCAGCACCACCAGCACCAGCATTGCCCCGACCACCGCGCTTGAGCCCAGCACCCAAAGCATTACGCTGATATCCTCGGAGATATCTCGGGTGGTGGAGAATTCGATGTGCGGGTACTGCTCCCGGAGTTCGGCCACCCGGTCCTTGATTGCCCGGGCGGTCCCCAGCGTGTTGATGTTCGGTTCCTTGTTGACGATGATCGTGGCGGTGTTCTTGCCGTCGAGTTGTGCGACGTTTTTGAGCCGCTGGTACGTGTCGCGGACTTCGGCGATGTCCTCGATCCTTATCAGGCCGCCGCCGCGCTTGCCGACGACCACCTGGCGAATGTCGTCGACGTTGCGGAACTTGGTCTCGCTGCGGACCTGGAAATCGAACTCGGCGGTGTTTAGCGATCCGCCGGGCAAGGCGGTGTGGAAATTGGCCAGCGCCTGGCGAATATCGCCCAACGAAAGGCCATGCTCGACAAACAGATCGGGATTGATGTTGACGTGAATCTCCCGCTCCCGACCGCCAAAGATCTGCGTGTTGGCTACCCCGGGGATCGCCTCCAGTTCGTCCTGAACGTCCTCGGCAATCTGCTTTAGCGCCCGTTGGTCGAAACCCTCCGGACCGGCGAGATTCACCAGCATGATCGGAAAACTCTCGAAGTCGATGTCGGTAATGATCGGCTCCACCTCTCGACCCAGCGGCTGCAACTCGCGCCGAACCTGGTCTACCAGGTGGGCAACGTCGTCGCGGGCGCGCTTCGCCTCGACGCCCTCCAGGAAAACGATGTTCGTGACGCTCGATCCCCTCATGCTCGTCGACCCGACGTAGTCGACGTTGTCGAGCCCCTGCAAGGCGTCCTCGATCTTCCGCGTAATGTCCTCCTCGACCTCCGTCGGCTGGGCGCCCGGATACGGAATGATCACCAGCACGATCGCCGTGTTGATCGCCGGGGTCCGCTGCACCGGAATGTACATCAACGCCAGCGCGGCCATGGCAGTCACCATCAGCACGCCCACGAAAACCACCCGCGGATGATCGATGGCCTTGTGGCTGATGTACATGTCGAACAAGGGGCTGGGGGTTCGTTTGGTGAGTTCTTCGGCAGTTGTTTAGCGGCCGACGGCACGTCGGCCAAGTCGCGTCCCCTGCATACCGCAAATGGTCATCGCTCTGTTTGGCCTTTCGATCCGATCAGTTGCGCTGCCGCGCGGACCGGCGGCGGTGCAGCCAATTCGGCAGGCCGCTGCTGGCCGGACTGCACGAATTCCACCTGCCGCCCTTCGACCAGCCGGTGCTGCCCCTGCTTGACCACCGTGCGTCGCTCCGCAGGCAAGTCGGCGAGGATCATCTCGCCGCCCTGTTCGATCCAACTGCTCACAGCGAGACGGCGGGCCGTGCCCTGCTCGTCCACCGTGAACAGAAACGTATCCTCGTCGCGGAACACGGCGCAACTCATCGGCACGCGGAAGCCCTCCACGCGGTCGATCACGATCCGACCCAGGGCGATCAGCCCGGGCCGCCAACGACCCTCCGCGTTCGAAAGCAGGATTTCCACCTCGAACAGGCCGCTGTTTTGGTCCGCCGCCTCGGCCACCCGGTACACGGTCCCCTCGGTCTTCGGACGCTCCCGCCCCAGCCGATCTCTGGCCAACAACTCCACGTGAACCGGCTGGCCCAGCGCGATCTCACCCACGTACGCCTCCGGCACTCCCAGCACCAACAGCACGCTGTCGACCTGGATAATCTCCATGACGATTTGGTGCGGGCTGACCGACTCGCCGGTGTTGACCTGCCGCTTGCAGATCACGCCGGAGACCGGTGAGAGCAATTTTGTGTCCTGCAGGTTCTTCTTCGCAGTGACGTGCTGGGCCTCGATCTGCTCCAGCATGGCGGCCGCCTGCTCCGATTGCGCCTGTGCCGTGACCAACGCCGTAACGTATTCCTGGTACTCCGTGTCGGTGATCGCCTTTACCGTGCGATTGTGCAACTCTTCGGCGCGCCGCATGTTCGATTGGGCCTGTTCCAGCCGGGCCTTGGTGTCTTTGAGTTGTGCTCGGGCGCTGGTCCACTGGGCCTCGATCTCGCGCACCCGGGCGGCGTAAACGCGGGAGTCCAGTTCCGCCAGCAATTGCCCCTCGGCCACGCGATCGCCCTCGTCCAAGGGTTTGTCCGCCGAGCTGCTGCCCAGCGCCTCCACGCGCCCGGCGATCTCGAAACCCAACGAGTACCGCTCGAACGGACGAATCATCCCGGAATACGCGTCGGTGATCTCGATCGATTCCGGCTCGATCCGCAGTACGGAGACGGGAATCTTCGGCAACACGCGGCCGGCGCCGTCGCCCGTCTCGGGCATAGTGCGAGTCCATCCGCTTACGGTTACCCACACGGCAACCGCCGCGGCAACCGCCGTCAGAATAATCAACCCCAAGAATCTGCCGAGGGTATTGCTCATGGTGCGTCGCCTTGCAAAGCTCGCGTCGGTTCCGGTGCTTCCCGAGAAGCCTTCGGTGGCGATTTAATCCCGCCCAATGCCGCCAGACTGAATTGCGTCACGTGCTCGCTCAGCCGATCGACGTCGTAACTGCGCATTTCTTCTTCGCCTACCAAAAGCCTCGCAACCGGCTGGTGGATCTTGAAGTGCAAGCACTGGCCCACAATGCTGAACCCGATCAGATGGCGGTCGGCGGCAGGTGTTTCGGGCGGCAGCATCTCGGACAATATTCCGTCGAGCAACTCGAAGTTCGACCGAATGTACGATTCGACCAACTCCTCGCAGGCCCTGGTCGGTTCGGCCATTTCTCGGGCCATCAGCCGGGCGTGCCACGCCGGGCGGCGCTCGTCGAGCAGCCGCGACAGCATGGCGTGAATG
>CAYOGX010000550.1:0-4288 GCA_964403235.1 uncultured Planctomycetales bacterium
TCCGCGCAGCGCCGAGGCGCTGGACTGGCTGGAACGCCACCTGGACAACTTCGACACCTCGACCCGCGGCATGGACCTGATTGCGCTGAACGGCCTGGACCACGCGCTGCCGCTCGACGAAGAGGAGTCGCGCGTCGTCGAGCTGTTGTCGCAGCGGCCGTTTTCGGTCGACGAGCTGGCGCGTCGGACGGACAGCCTGACGTGGCGGTTCTTGCCGGTCACCCGGCTCGAGGAACACCACCTGATCCAGCGGTGCGGGCTGACACCGACCGACCTGCTGCACGCGATGGGCCGGCTGAATCTGTGGGACGCCGAGGCCGCCGGTCGCCTGTGTGACCTATTCTGCCGACTGATGCACCTCGAGCGCAACGACTTCGCCGAGCGGGCGCTCCGGCAGGTCGTCCGCGACCTGGCGGTCGAGGTGCTCAAGAAGCAACTCGACGAGCAGGTCGACGCCGATGCGATCGACGCGTCGCCGGCGGCCATGGCGCTCCTGGAGAATCTGCTGGACGGCGGGGCGGAGGGCTACCGCGTGCGCGTGGCGCTGCATCGCCCGGTGATCGGCGTGGGCGCGCCGGCGCACGTCTTCGTGCCCGAGGCGGCCGCGGTGCTCGAAACCGACGCGATCGTGCCGTCGCACGCGGACGTGGCCAACGCCATCGGCGCGATCACCAGCTCGGTCCTGGTTCACAAGCAGGTGGAGATCTCGCCCGACGAGTTCGGCCGGTACAGCCTGCACGGGCTCGCGTCGGCGCCGACGTTCGTGAGCTTCGAGGACGCCCATCAGTACGCGATCGACGTGTTGCAGCAGATCGTCCGCGAGGCCGCCCGCCAGGCCGGCACGAGTCAGACCCGGGTCGAGATCGTCGTCGACGACCGGATCGCGCCGCTGGCCGACGGTGGACGGATCTTCATCGGGCGGACGCTCGAGGCCAGGCTGTCCGGCTGCCCGGACATCGCACGCCTGGGCGAGACGAGATGACACGGTCGCTGCCCGATCCCCAGCGTCTCTGGGGCGCCAAGCCATCGCCCGCGGATGGGACCCGTCGGCGAGGCTCACAGCCGAGATGCCCATGACTGCGTGGATAATCGATTCCAAGAGGAAGTTGACCGTGTTGGTGCTGGCGCTCTCGATTTGGGCTGCGGCACCGCGTGTGTCGGGCGGCGCGGTCCCCGCGACCGGCACCGCGAGCCAGCCGACCCGCGTCGCCATTCTTCGTGACAACGTTTCCGGCCTGGAACTCTTATTGGTCGATGGCTTGTCGGCCGCGATGCGGACGGCCGGCCTGGCGGTCCGCACGATCACGTGCGACGCGCTAGCCGACGCATCGGTATTCAACCGACGGAGCGTCGACGCCCTCGTGTTGACCCACAGCCCATCCTTCCCGGCCGTCGCCACCAAGAATCTGATGCGGTTCGTGGACGCTGGCGGGCACCTCGTGCTCATGGGCGGGCACGCCTTCCGCAACCCGGTCTGGAAGGTGGGCGGGCGTTGGGTGTCGCAGGCGCAAATCGATGAGACGCTCTCCTCCGTGCCGGCTGCGAAGATCTTCTTCGATTTCCAGGACGGCGTGTCGAGATGGCAGCGGAGCAGCTTCAAGCCCTCGCGGCGGACCCGGCTGACGACAGACCAGGGCAAGACCGCTCGCTGCATGCGAATCGACGTCAAGCAATTGCAGGACGGCTGGGACACCCATGCGGCCGACCTGCCGTCTCGGTTCGAGGCGGGCACGAACGCGCTGTGCTTCTGGGCCAAGGCCACCAAGAACACGCCCCAGATCGCCGTGGAGCTCGATGAGCAGGACGGGTCCCGGTGGATTGCCGTCGTCGACGTGACACCCGAATGGAAGCGCCACGTGTTGACCACGTCCAGGTTCACGTTCTGGCAAGACGGCTCGCCGACGGACCGGAGCGGCGCCGGCGACGGGCTGAAGCTGATCCAGGCCAGGCGGGTCTCGTTCGGCCTGGCGTTCGGGCTGACCAGCCAAGCACAGGGCGATCACACGCTGTGGATCGACGAGGTGGGCAGCGCGAAGGTGGATCTGCCGGCCGGCGCCGACGCCTCGGCGACGCTGGACCTGAACGTCTTCAGTGACTATGAGCCGCACCAGCTCGGCGATATCGTGCGCGTGGTGACGGCACCGGGCCAGGACGTGCTGAAGGCCAAGCTGTCGATCGAGGGACGGTTCGCGGGGACGTCGGCCGTCGGTTTCGCGCTGCCCGCCAGGTCCACGTTCGTGCCCGTCCTCAGCGCGCTCGACAAATACGGCCGCGACCGGGGATGGGCCGGTGGGCTGTTGATCCACTACGACGGAAAACACGCCGGCTCGAACTGGCTCGTCTTCGGCATCAGATCGCCCGAGTTCTACAAGGCCCCCGCGTTCGGTGCGACGCTGGCCGCGCTGATCAAGACGATCACACATAACGACTTGGCCAAGTTGGCCAAGGCGGCGGATACCGAGTCTCGGTCGGCGCGGTTGAAGCTGACCACGCCCGCACCCAAGGGGTTCCTGCGCCTGAGCGAGGACGGCAAGCACATCCTGTACCCGGACGGCCGGCGGTTCTTCATGACCGGCTGCAACTATCTCGGCTCGTTCGATCGGAAGTGCTACATCGGCGGCGATCTGTTCGACGTCCGGCTCATGGAGGACGATTTCCGAAAGTGCCGCGACGCCGGCATCAACATCCTGCGGTTCTGGCTGAACGGCCTCCAGAACGATCCGTCGAAGGTGCGGTCCGTCAAGGAGCTCGCCCGGCGATACGGCGTCTACCTGCTGCTGCACCTGGGGCCCGGCGGTGCGACGAGCGACAAGATTGTGGCCGGCATCATGCCGGCCGTCCGGGCGTTCAAGGACGAGCCGATGGTCCTCGGTTACGACCTGATCAACGAGCCCTACCTCGGCACGGTTGGGTCGATCAGACACAACGGCAAGAAGCTCCCGATCCTGGCCCTCAACGCGTACGAGACGTTCGACGGGCAGTTCAGCAAGAAATGGGTCGACGGCTGCGTGAAGCGCAAGCCCGCCTGGCCCCAGATGCATAAGTGGCTCGACGACGATGACGCCCGGAACCTGTACGCCGCCTACTCGCTGTGGAACCGATACAAGGCGCGGTTCAAGATCGGCAGCTACTCGACGTTTCCGGGCATCACCGACCGGCTGCCCGTCAACGCCAAGTGGCAGCGCTTCATCGAGGCCGTCGACGAGACGTTCGCCACGTGGATCCAGTTCCAGGTCGACGCCATCCGCGCCGAGGACTCGCGCCACCTGATCACCGTCGGCTACAACACGGTGTTGTCGTGTCTGCCGGCGAACCGGCAGCTCGATTTCGTCTCGCAGCACGTCTACGAGCTGCCCAGCTCGTACGCGAACGTGATGAGGAACGTAACGACGCTCGACCGCCTGGCCCGCGTCTGGCCCGACCAGCCGATCACGTTCGGCGAGTTCGGCTACTCGAACGGCGTCCGCGTCTCCAGCGGGTTCCTCGACCTGCACACCTCCAGCGTCGGCGAGATGATCCACTACCTGTATGCGCTCGCCCGCGGCTACGACGGGTGCATGAAGTGGTCGCTGACGGACTGGCCCATCGCGGTGATGCGGCACAACGCCCCCTGGATCCAAGGCGACAGCAAGCGGGTCTACGAGTCGCGGTTTGGGCTGTACTCCTACGACGGCACGACCCGCGGCCGACCCAAGCCGATCGCCCATGCCCTGCGGTTCCTGCGCGACGTCATCGACAAGGCGGGTCCCGGCGGCGAGCTGCATGTCAAGCGAGGCAAGACCGCCATCGGTGCGGTCTATGTCTACCGGGCCAAGAACGCCCTGTTCGTCGGCGACGTGGCCTACGAATCACCCGAGCTCGAGTTCCGCGCCGCCAGGCCGACCAACATGATGCTGACGTGGGACGACGCGACGCTCCGGATCCTGTCCACATGTGACGCGATGGTGAAGGTCGATCCCGCCGGATTCGTGCGGTCGATATCGGCCGGCCGCGCGAAGGTGGCAGGCAAGTGCGGTCCCCGGAAGGTCGTGGGCAAGCACCTGTGGCTGAGACTGCTGGCCGGCGAGACCATCATCCTCAGATAGCAAACGATCCGCTGCCGCCGCTTCGTTTTGTGCGGTTGCCCCGATCGGATTCGCTGAGTCGCGTTACGACAGTCTCCTTGACGGACAATACCAACGATAGACCTAAGCCCGTCTTACTTCCAATTGGCGCCGACGCGATCCCAACGCGTGACCTTCCGCATGCCATCGGCACAATGTGACGCTACACTCACCGAGAATCTACC
>CAYOGX010000551.1:0-4287 GCA_964403235.1 uncultured Planctomycetales bacterium
CCCGCCCCGTCGAGAGCACGACGCACTACCTGCTGCAGGGCACGAAGGGGGCCTACCTGTACGACGGGCGCCGCATCTACGTCGAGGGGCGGACCAAGGGCAGCGCGTGGGAGAAGAGCAGCCGCTACGAGAGGGAATTCGACCATTCCCTGTGGAGGAAGTGGGGCAAGGCCGCCAGCGGTGCAGGGCATGGCGGCGCGGACTACTTCACGACCCGTGTGTTCCTCGAGACGCTGCGGGCGGGGACCAAGCCGCCCATCGACGTCTACGACGCCGTCGCCTGGAGCAGCATCATCCCGCTGTCGGCCGCTTCGATCCGCGCGGGCGGCAAGCCGCAGCCGTTCCCCGATTTCAAGAAGCAGGGAGCGGGCAGCGAACGGCCCTGACGGATAAACGTACCACGCCTGACGAAACGTCAACAGGTCGAAAATCGAAATACGTGGGTCTGGTTTATGCGGACTGATCAGGAGCGCTTGTCGCGCGATCGGCCTCGGGATCCGCTAGCGGCCTTAGGGCCGCGCCGCTCCCTCGACTCGGCAGGGGACTTCTGATCCTTCGAGGGGGTGGTACGAGCCGCGCGGCTTCGGAGCAGGGCGACTGCCAGGCTGATGCCCAGTCCGATCAACATGATAGGCAAGAGGACGACGGCCCACTTGCCGGCGAAGATCCATTCGCCGTCGGTCGTTGCGATGATGACGCTTTCTGCGATCATAGCCTGCCGGCCGCTCACGTCGTGCAAGAATGGTGCGCCGCGGCGTCCCTCCTGGCTGACGGCCGCTCCGCGTGTCATTGTCCCAAACAGATGGTAACGGATCGATGGCCGCGGTCAACCCACCGATGACTTGCGATACCAACGAAGGGCGGCTAGCATTTGCCAAGTGAGATCCGTCTCGGGGAGCCGCCCAAGGAATCTTGTTTGACTATGCGGTTGCGCGTGAGGGCATATCGATATCGACGGCTGGGCCCGATGGTTGCCGTGCTGCTGGCGGTCGGCGCGAACAGCGGCTGTGTAGTCAGCCATCTGGCGACGGCCGACCGGATGCGGAACGGTCTGGTCATCGTCCTGCCGGGCATCGAGGGGCGCAGCAAGTACAACGTCGACATCGCCCGGGGTCTAGCCGACGGCGGCGTGCCGTGCGCGATCGAGATCTTCGACTGGGGCACGGGCCTGCCGTTGGGGGGATTGGTGAACCTGGTGTCGTTGGAGCGGAACCGGCGTCAGGCGGGGCTGGTGGCCGATCGAATCGTTGAGTATCAACGTGACTACCCCGGCAGGGGGGTCCATCTGGTGGGCCATTCGGGCGGAGGGGGGCTGGCCGTCCTGACGCTTGAGGCCCTGCCCCCGGGGACGCGCGCGACCAGCGCCGTGCTGCTCGCCGCGGCGGTCTCGCCCGACCACGACCTGACGCGGGCGCTGACGCGCACCGAGAAGGGTATATGGAATTTCTACACCAACACCGATATCGGCTACCTGCAGGTGGGCACGGGCCTGTTCGGCACGATCGATCGCAAGCACACGCGTGCGGCCGGCGCGGTCGGTTTCCGGCGTCCCGCTCGCGCGTCGGCGCGAACGGTGCGGGCCTACGAGAAGCTTCATTCCGTCCGGTACAAGCCCACGATGTTCTACACGGGTCATCGCGGCGGGCACACCGGGTGGACGGACCGCGAGTTTGTGGCCGTCTGGCTCGCGCCGGTGATCCTGGCCGCCGGCGACAGCCGGGCGGGCTATCACATCGCCCTGGACGATCGATTGGAGCCCAAGCCAACCCGCACGGCGTCTCAATCCGCCGCGCCGGGCACGTTCCACCCGCCGCCTCCCCCAACGGTGCCGCCGACATTGGGGCAGGTCTCCCCCCCGCCATAGGCGACAGTCACGCCTGGAAGTCTCGCGTGCGCAAAAGCGACAGGAAGCCCCACAAAGCCCTTGGAGGCCGGGGGCGAGCGCCCTAGGCTGTTACTAGCATAGGTCTGCGGGAACCTGGGGCTTGCGAGACGGGGATGGGATTCGTAGGACTCGACCGACAGAAGATCCTCCTCCTGAGCGGGACGGAAGCGAAGACGTCGTCCCTGCTGGCCATGCTCAACAAGCAGGGGGACGTCCGCGTCGTCGACTCGGCCCAAGAGGCCATCGAAGCGATCCAAGCCGGACAGGTGGATGTAGTGGTGAGCGAGGCCGGTGACTTCCTGCCGGGCCAGTGCGAGCAGTGTGCGCGGTGGGTGAGGCAGGCCTTGGGGACGTCCGGTGAGGGGGTGGCTGCCATCGGCCCGGAGGGCGAGGTCCGCTGGGTCGACGCCGTCCTGCAGGCCATGCCGCAGGGCGTCCTCGACGCGGTCGTGTCTGCGTGCACGGACCTCGCCGGCCAATGGCGTGATGTTGGCGGGAAGAACGGCACGTACAAGCGGACGGTTCAGCGCCTGACGGTGGCTGACGAGGCCGGCGACGAGAAGGATTACGAGCTGGCCGTCTCGCCGGTGTTGGGCGCGGATGGACGCCTGACGCAGATGGCGGCGGTCGTCCGTGACGTCACGACGACAGTGCGGTCTCGTCGACGGCTCCAGTCGGTCGAACGTGCGGGCCAGCAGCTCGTCTGGCTCGACGCCGAGCAATTCGCCGGTCTGGACGCACCGCAGCGCGTGGAAAAGATCGGAGCGCAGATCGCGTCCCATGCCCACCACCTGATGAACTTCGAGCGGTTCAGCATTCGGCTCCTCGACCGCCAGACCGGCGAATTGAACGTCGCGATGGCGCAGGGGATGTCCGAGTGCGTTTGGCATCGCCAGATGAAGCCCGCCCTCGAGGGTCAGGGCATCTGCGGTTTCGTCGCGGCGACCGGACGGAGCTACCTCTGCCCGGACACGTCGCAGGATCCGCGCTATCTGGAAGGGATCGGCAATGCGGGCTCGTCGCTCACCGCGCCTTTGCGGCTACACGGCGAGATGGTGGGTGTGTTCAACGTGGAGAGCGACCGGGTTGGCGCGTTTGACGATATCGACCGGCAGATGCTGGAGACGTTCGGTCGGTACGTGGCCATGGCGCTGAAGATCCTCGATCTGCTGGTGGTGGAGCGGTTTCAGTCGACGGGCCAGGTGGCGGACGACGTCTCGTCGGAGATCGCCGGCCCGCTCAATGACATCATGTCGGATGCGTCGGCCCTGCTGAGCGAGTACATCGGCGACGAGACGCTCCAGGCGCGGCTGGAGGCCATCACGAAGAACGTCAGTCGGATCCGCGAGTCCGTCAAGGAAGTGGCCCAGCCCACCAACGGGCTGCGAGGCCAACGGAACGGGCGCAAGCGGCCCGATCCGATGTTGGCCGGCAAACGCCTGCTCGTGGCCGACGACGAGGACGCCATCCGCGAGACGCTGTACGAGGTCCTGCACAACGAGGGATGTGAGGTGGACACGGCCTGCGACGGCGCTCAGGCGACCGGCATGCTGTCACGGCACCGCTACGACTTGGTCCTGGCCGACATTTGCATGCCCCACAAGAACGGCTACGAGGTCTTCGCAACCGTCAAGGAGCGGAACCCCGACTGCGGGGTCATCTTGATCACGGGGTTCGGCTACGATCCGAATCATTCCGTGGTCCGCGCCAATCAGGAGGGGTTGGCGGCCGTGTTGTTCAAGCCCTTCAAGGTAGACCAGCTCCTCACCGAGGTCCGTCAGGCCCTGGGCCGACCGGCGGGCAAGTAACGACGCCCGATTCCACGCAGCCGTTATCCGTCCAACCCCGCCCCGACCGCGTCGCGCCATCGGTTCAGCGTTTCATCGATGTCGGCGGGTTGATGCGAGAAGTTGACGTAGCTGACGGTGTAGATACTGACGCCTCGCTGGAACAGCCCCCGCAGGAGACGGGTTGCCAGCCGCTGGTCGCGTTCGGCGTCTCCGGAGTCGAACATCAGTTGTGGGCAGGCGGGGCAGCCATGGAATCGAGCCGGCACGCTAGCCTGGCGGAAGAGGTCGTTCACGCCGTCGACCAACCGTTTGCCCATCGCCCACAGGTGGCCTACGACGTCGTGCTCGCGATAGACGTCGATCGTGGCCTGCGCGCCGGCCAACGCGAGCGCGTCGCCACCGAACGTCGAGCTGACCGTCGTCGACTCGAGCGTGCGCATGACCGACTCGCTACCCGCCAGGACGCTGAGGGGCATGCCGTTGGCCAGTCCCTTGCTGAAGACGGCCAGATCGGGGGTGACGTTGTAGTATTCCTGAACGCCGCCGATGGTGACGCGAAACCCCGTGACGATCTCGTCGAAGATCAACAGCGCGTCGTGGGCGTCGCAGAGC
>CAYOGX010000552.1:0-4281 GCA_964403235.1 uncultured Planctomycetales bacterium
GCCACTACCGCTCAGCGCTTGAGATTCGGCCGGACGCGTCGCTTTCGCACTTCAACCTTGCACTGGCGGCACGCCGGACCGGGCTAACGGACTTAGCGGCCAAGCATCTCCAGCACGCGGTGGACCTGAAACCCAACTGGCCGGTGGCGCTGAATGAGCTGGCGTGGTTGCTGGCCACATCTCCCGATCCCGGGTCGCGCGACGGGCCGCGCGCCGTCGAACTGGCACGGCGCGCCAACGAACTGACGGACGGACGCGACCCGGTGATCCTGGACACGCTCGCCGCGGCGCTCGCTGCGGTGGGCGAGTTCGACCAAGCCGTGACCGCCGCGGAGACTGCCTTATCCTACCTCCCAGATGGTCGCCCGACCCACGTTCGCAAACCTATCAGCCATCGGCTTTGGCTGTACCAGCATCAGCGTACCTACCGGGAGCGCCTCGTCGTTCCCGCCCCTTCTGGCAACAGCGATTGATGTTGTCGTCGGCTGGCAGACGCCGATGGACCGCCTGAGTATTAACGTCGGCGACGGCATGACAATGGGGTTGGCCGATCCGACTGGGAACGGAGCTCGCGAACCCGCCGCTGGTGGAGTAAGATCCCGATCGGCACTCCGACCGGATCGGCAGCGCCTCACCGACCATCACAAGGACAGGACGATGACGACCGTGCAACTCGTTCCGGGAATCTGCAACCTTGAGGCCACCATTACCGCCGAGGTAGCGCCCGGCGAGACGATCAAGGTCAGCCTTCAGACCGACTGTCCCAACTGGTCGAAGGTGGCCGATGCAATCGAACCGGTCGACCCGATCACGGAGCTGTTCAAACCGTATCCGGAGATCGGCATCATCCAGCTCATGGATCGGATCCCGCACAAGTCGTGCCTGTTCGCCAGCGCGATCCTCAAAGCCATCGAGATCGAGGCCGGTTTGGCCCTGCCCGCCCCTGTCACGATGCAGATCGCCAAGGACTGATCGATCCGGGCTCACCCCCCGGTGACGCGGTGCCCGGGTGGCACGGTCAAGCGAAGCCGAGGGACTCGGCTGAGCTTGGCCGTGGGAGATCGTAGGGGCATGGCACCCAGCACGCAGCACTATCACAGCAGGATGACACACGGCCAAGCTAGCGCTTGACCGTGCCACCCCGGCGGAGCAGGTCGCGCAGTTCTTCGATCTTGAGCATCCGACTGGCTATCGCAAACGTCGCGACGCCGACGATCAGCACGCCTGCGACTTGAACCAACGGTCGAGGGGGCAGCAGGCGCGCAACCGTCAGGCACGCTGCGGCCATAACGACCGTGGCGACGGCCACGCGCAGCGCTTGCCCGATCAATCCCGACCACGTGATATGCCCGACCCGTCTGGCCAATACCGCCGCCAACCAGGCCGATTGAATGGCCGCGCAGATCGCCGTCGCCAACGCCAACCCGCGCTCCTGCGGCTCCGGCAGGACGTGGACGAGGATCAGGTTCAGCGTCAGGTTCAGCGCGACCATCACCACGGCGATCCGCACGGGCGTCTTGCTGTCTTGCAGGGCGTAGAAGGCCCGGCCGAGCATCATCCCCAGCCCGTACGCCCAGACGCCGGCGGCGTAGAACAGCAGGATCGACGCGGTCCGCGTGGTGTCGGCGTGCAGGAACCGGCCACGCTCGAACAGCAGCCCCACCAGCGGCTCGCGGAGCAGAATGAGCCCGACCGACGCGGGTAATCCGACGAACACGACCATCCGCAGCCCACGGACGATGCTGTCGCCGAACCCGTCCATATCGCGATCGGCCGCCATCCGGCTGAACTGCGGGTAGATGGCCGTGGTCAGCGCGATCAGGAACACCCCCAGCGGAAACTGGTACAGCCGTTGGGCCAGGTACAGCTTGTTCGGCGCGCCGCCGTGTGGGACGAACACGTAGGCGATGAGCACGTCGGCCAGCGCGTTGATCTGGACGACGGCCAGGCCGAGCGCCATCGGACCAGCCAACCACGCGATGCGGCGAGCGGCCTCGTCGCCGAGATCCAGCGCCGGCCGGATCCGAAAGCCGCGGGCGCGGACGGCCGCCCATTGGAGCGCCAGTTGCAGCACGCCCGCGATGACGACCGCGACAGCCACCCAGACCAAATGCGTCTCGATGCCCAACCCCCCCACCGCCGCACCGCCCGCGATGGCTGCGATGATGCACAGGTTCAGGACGATCGGCGCAGCCGCGGGCGCGGCGAAATGCCCCAGCACGTTCAGCAGCCCGCCCATCAGCGCCACCGCGCAGATCAGGACCGCGTACGGCAACATGACGGCCGTCAGTCGTAGCGTTAGCTGATTGCGCGGAGACGATTCGATAATCGGCCTGAGACCGGCAACGAACCCCTCGCCGAGCAAGACCAGCCCGACGACCAGGACGCCCGTGCCGATCAGGATCGTGCCGGCCAGCCGGCCGGCGCGTTGGCCGTCGCCCTGTTGGCGGACCTCGGTGAAGACGGGAATGAACGCGGCGGACAGGGCCCCCTCGCCGAAGAGCCGACGGAACAAATTGGGCACCATGAACGCCAACGAGAACGCCGACGCCGCCCAACCCGCCCCGAACGCGGCCGCGAAGACCGCGTCGCGGACCAGGCCCAGGATCCGCGACAGGAACGTCAGGCCGCTGACGACCCGCGCCGCCGAAACGAAATGTTTGGCGTCCGACACGGCCGCGACTATAGGCCGACGGGCGCACGCCATCAAGACGAACAGCGCACGCCGTGTGCCACTGGCGGCTTGCCCGACAGTGGCGATCCTACCGACAGTGGGACACCTGCGAATGATTCGGTCAGGACCAGTCGAGCACCGCGCCTTGGGCGGCGGAGGTGGCCATGCTCGCGTACTTGGCCAGGCAGCCGGTCTTGTATCGCGGTTCGGGCGCCTGCCACTGAGCCCGCCGCTTGGCGAGTTCCTTCTCGGACAGCTTGACGTCCAGCTTGCCCGCGGGGATGTCGATGCTGATGATGTCGCCCGGCTGAAGCAGCGCGATCGGCCCGCCCGCGGCGGCCTCGGGACTGATGTGCCCGACACACGCGCCGGCCGTCCCGCCGCTGAACCGCCCGTCCGTGATCAGCGCGGACGTCTCGGCCAGCCCCATGCCCCTCAGGTAGGCCGTCGGCGATAGCATCTCCTGCATGCCAGGCCCGCCGCGCGGACCTTCGTAGCGAATCACCACGACGTCGCCGTCGCTGACCTTGCCGCCGAGCAGGCCCGCGCACGCGTCCTCCTGCGACTCGAAGATCACGGCCGGTCCCTCGTGTTTCAGCATCTCCGGCGGCACGCCGGCCGTCTTGACCACCGACCCCTCCGGCGCGAGGTTGCCGTACAGCATCGCCAGCCCGCCTTCTTGCGAGTAGGCGTTCTCGACGGTGCGGATGCAATCGTAGGGATCGAACGTGTCGTTCAGCACGGCCGTGACCGGCGCTCCGTCGGCGGCTGCCCGTTCGGTGGCCACGCTCAGCTCACTCCGCTTGGCGGCGCTCAGTCCGGTCGTCCGCACGCGCTCACCGCGGGCCCGGATGTCGTGCGCGTCGATGTTGTCACCCAGCGTCTTGCCGGTGACTGTCAGGCAGTCCTCGTTGATCAGGCCGGGCTTGCCCCGCCGGACCTCGCCGAGGATCGTCATCATCCCACCGGCCGCCTGGAGGTCCTCGAGGTGATACGCCGAACTCGGCGCCACCTTGCAGATGTTGGGGACGCGGGCGTTCAGCTCGCCCATCCGCTTCATGTCAAAGCCCGACGCGTCGGCCTCGTTCGCGATCGCCAGCAGGTGCAGCACGGTGTTGGTCGAGCCGCCCATGGCCATGTCGAGGACCATCGCGTTGTCGAACGCCTCGAGCGTCATGACGTCGCGCGGCTTGATGTCGCGCTTGGCCAAATCGAGGATCTGGAACGCCGCCTTGCGGTACAGCTCGCGCCGGTCATCGCTGGTGGCCAGGATCGTCCCGTTACCGGGCAGGGCCATGCCCAACGCCTCACATAGGCAGTTCATGCTGTTGGCCGTAAACAACCCGCTGCACGACCCGCACGTCGGGCAGGCGTAGTCCTCCAGCACCTTGAGCTCGTCGTCGGTGATCTGCCCTTTCTGGTGCTGGCCGATGCCCTGAAAGACGTTGATGATGTCGATCACCTCTCCCGAGGGGGTCCGGCCGGCCTCCATCGGCCCGCCGCTGACGAAGATCGTCGGGATGTTGCACCGCGCCGCCGCCATCAGCATGCCCGGGATGATTTTGTCGCAGTTGGGAATGCACACCATTGCGTCGAAGCAGTGCGCC
>CAYOGX010000553.1:0-4281 GCA_964403235.1 uncultured Planctomycetales bacterium
AGGAAGATGAAGACGATGACCGTATGCTTGACGTACTTCCGCTCGCTGTTGGTCTGGAGTAGCGGGCGGATCAGCAGCATCGACGCGCCGGTCGTCCCGATGAAGCTCGCCAGCAACGCCCCCAGCCCGATGATGGTCGTGTTGGTGAGGGGGTGGGCCTTCAGGTCGCCGCTGAGGTTGATGCCCCCGCTGATGACGTACAGGCTGAACAGCAGGACGATGAAGGGGATGTAGTCGGCCAGGACCGCGTGGCTGAGGACCAGCTTGACGGTCGCCAGGCCGGGCGCGGCCTCGTGAAACCCGTGCCCGCGGCACAGGTAGTACCCGATCGTAATCACACCCAGCACGATCGCCACGAGCAGCTTGCTGGTGTTCTGCTCCCACCAATGCTCGGTCTTGTGAATGAGCGGCAGGATGGCGATGCACAGCAGCAGCAGCACGAAGGGGGTCACCCAGGCCACGTGCGGCATGTAGAGGCCGTGCGCATCGTGATCCGCCTTGTCGTGCGCGGCATCGGTCGGATGTTGGGCGTTCGCGTGCGGCGCGTGACCCGGCTGGGTCTGGGCGTGCGGGGTCGCGGCGGGTTGGTGTCCCTCGGCGCCGAAGGCCGGTTGTCCCAGGACTGCGCCGATCAGCACGACCACCAAGCCTATCGTCCAAGGCCCTGTCTGTGCTGTTGGTCTCATAGGAACCGATCCTGCGTGAGTTGCCGTCCTGTTGGTCCCTAACCGCGCCGTTGGTCTGCCGTCGGACCAGCCGCGAGGTCCCACGGCCATGATGCCCGTTGCGCGTCGTCGCGACGACCGCGTCGGTCCGATATTGTCGCCACGTTCGCCGCGTGTGCAAGCCGGACGACCCGTCTCGGCGCCATACCCCTATATCGACATCCCGGCGCCCTGGCTTGTCGGAGTTCCGGCGTCCCGAGCGGGAAGCCCGCTGGATGATTCGGGGCCGGCTGTGCCGGTCCCGTTGCCTTTTGCGACCCCCCTCCATATAGTGGACCCGTGGTCGTGCAAGGGAACGGACGTGGCCGAGCTGCACACCGTCTTCACAGGACTGATCAGCGGGCTGGGCCTGGTCGTCCCGGGGGTCTACTTCGTCGGACGGCTGGTCAACAAGGACCATTCGCGCGATCGTGCGCTTTGGGCCAAGCTCGACCTGCCCGAGGCCTACGACCGACGTCGGCGGCGACGGTCCCTGGGCATGGCCATGATGGCGGTGATCAGCGTGGTCTTCTTCGTCGGCGCGAACTACATGAACCCCCGCCTCCATCCCGACCTGGCCCTGCTGTTCTGGATCGTCCTGCTGCTGCTGTTGGTCTGGCTGTGCGTCCTGGCCATGATCGACCTGGCCGAGGTGCGCAGGCTCCGCAGGCGACTGCTGGGTGCGGCCCGGCAACTGCTCCGCGAGGAAATGACCCAATGCGACCCCATGGACCGGACCCAAAACGACGAGCAGCGCTGATCGGCCCGACGGTCCGATCCGCGATGGCGATCGGCTGTCTGGGCTCGAGCCTGGTGCTCGGCTGCTCGGGCGTCGGACAGGACCAACGCAACGATCGGTCGACGATGGAACAGGGCACCGTGACGATCAAGGCCCAGACGTTCAAGGTCGCGGTCGCCCGCACGTCGGAGGAGTTGCGGATCGGCCTGATGAACGTCGAGCCGGACGAGTTGGGCCAGGACGAGGGCATGCTCTTCGTCTTCCCGCGCGAGCAGCTTCTGTCCTTCTGGATGAAGAACACGCTGATGCCGCTGGACGTGGCCTACGTCGACGCTGGGGGCACGATCGTCCGGATCCACACGATGAAGGCGTTGGACCTGTCGAGCTATCCGTCCGGGCAGCCGGCCCGCTATGCGTTGGAGGTCCACGCCGGCCGACTGGCTGCCCTGTCGATCCGCGAAGGGGACGTCCTCCAGTTCTCCGAAGGGATCCCCGAGGCCGGCACTTCGAGCACCAAGACGGGCAAGATGAATGGTCCAGGGCGGTGACACCTCCGACCCGTCGTCCAGGTCACACCAGGCCCGATGGTCCGCCGTCGGTCGCTGGGCGGGGCCGATCGCGATCACAGCCGCCCTGGTCGCCATGCTGGGCTGGAGCTGGCGCAAGTGGCCCGACGTCATGGAGGACTTCGGCAGGGAGCTCTATGTCGCCTGGCAACTCACCACCGGCCAGGCGCTCTACGCAGACCTGGCGTACTTCAACGGCCCGCTGTCGCCCTACGTGAACGCGACGGTGTTTCGCGTGTTGGGCGTGGGTCTTTCATCGCTCGTCGTCTGCAACATCCTCGTGCTGGTCGTCCTGCTGTTGCTGGTCTACCGCATCCTTGTGGAGATCGCCGGCCGGTTCGCGGCGACGGTGGCGTGCCTGGTCGTCGTCGTGCTGTTCGGCGTCGGGCAACTCAGCGTGGGCGGCAACTTCAACTTCATCTGCCCCTACTCCCACGAGATGACGCACGGGGTGTTGTTGGCCGTCCTGGGGATCTTCTGCCTGTGGCAGTACCACCAACGGGGCAGGCCGATCTTCGTCGTAGCCGCCGGATTGGCCGTTGGGCTGCTGTCGTTGACCAAGGTGGAGATCACGCTGGCCGGGGGGCTGGCGGCCACGGTCGGGTTGGTGCTGACGCTGTGGGTTCAGCGTCCCGGTTGGCGGCGAGGCGTCGGCCTGTTGGGCGGGTTCTTCGGATCGGTCCTGATCGTACCTGCGATCGCGTTCGGGCTGCTGTGGCGGGCGATGCCGGCCGGTGCGGCCCTCTACGGGACGCTGGGGTCCTGGCCGGTGGCCTTCAACACCGAAGCCGCCCGCCTGAGGTACTTCCTGACCGGAACGGGTTTGATCGAGCCGGGGTTGAACCTCCAGAAGATGCTGCTCTGGGCCGGCGGGTACGTGGGCGTCTTCCTGCCGACGGCGCTGGTCAGCCTGGCCGTTCGGGATGGGCGGACCCACCGTTTCGTCCCACCCGTCGTTGCGTTTCTGGTCGTGGCGGGCGTTCTGGGAGTCTATCGAACGGCCATCCCATGGCTCGGCGTGGCGCGGCCGTGGCCGCTGATCACGCTGGCCGTCGGCGCGGTCTGCTTCGTGGCGTTCGCCAGAAGACGACGCGACCCCCGAACAAGCGGACGAGACGTCCTGCGGTTGTCGATGATCGTGCTCGCGCTCGTCTTGCTGCTCAAGATGTTTCTGTACGCCAGGCTCTTTCACTACGGGTTCGCGCTGGCGATGCCGGCCATGCTCGTGTGGGTCGCCGTCGTTGTCGACTGGATACCCGCCTGGATCGACGGGCGGGGCGGTTGCGGTCACGTCTTCCGCGCCGCCGGACTGGCCGCGCTCCTGGTGATGGTGGGCGTATACACCAAGGCCATCGCGGCCTCCTACGAACGCAGGATCTATCCCGTCGGCACGGGGGCCGACGCCTTCCTGGCGGATTCAAGGGCGGAAGTGGTCAACGAGATGCTCGATGTGGTCGCAAAATCCGTCGGCAAGGACCAGACGCTCGCGGTTCTGCCCGAAGGCGTGATGCTGAATTACCTGGCCAGACGCCGGAACCCGACGCCGTACATCAACTTCAACCCCTTCGAGCTGATCGTCTTTGGCGAGGACCGCATGCTCGCGGCGTTCCAAGACCACCCGCCGGACTTCGTCGCGCTGACCCGCCGGCCGATGCGGGAGTTCGGCTACCGCCGGTTCGGCGAGGACTACGGCCAACGACTGGCCACGTGGATCCGAATGAACTACCGACACGTCACCGTCGTCGAATCGCCGAAGTTGAAGGGCGTCAGGCACGGCAAGATCGAGCTGCTCCGCCGCGCAGCCGAGATCTGACCTGGCATCCTCAGCCAGTTGAGCCACCCCAGATGTGCCCATCCGATCACGGCGTGGTTCGACGCCGAAGGACTAGCCGGGATGCGCACTAAGCCCTGCGTCTGGTCAACACCAACGCCCCCAACGCGCCCAACGTGACGAGTAACAGCAGTTCGGTGCCCCCGCCGCAGTCGTAGGCGGCCAGGACCCTCCAGTCCGTGTTCATCGTCAGGTACAGCACGTCGTTCGTGTCGATCAAGGGGTAGTTGGCGTCGTTGGCATCACTCAGGTCCCACAGCTTCCACTTGGTGAAGACCTTGTTGCCGACGTCATGGGCCGTCAGGACAGGCCGCGCACCGCTCGATACAGCACCGGCGGCAGGTTTGCCCTTAGAAATACGTCCCAGATCTCCCTGTCCCCCCGGGGCCTGTTCTGCCGTGCGACCCGCAGCAACTGGTTTCCTCCGCGCCTGTCGCCGGC
>CAYOGX010000554.1:0-4280 GCA_964403235.1 uncultured Planctomycetales bacterium
GCACTGGAACACCGCACGCGCCTCGCCGTGCCCTTTCGTCTTCCAGACGGTCGGGAAGCCAGTTCGCGGTCCCTTCGATCAGGCAGAAGGGATGCTGCTCGACGGGCATGCTCGGGGCGGTTTCAAGGTACCCCGGCGCGCCGTAGAGGGCGAACCGGAACGGGCAGATCCTTCGCCCGAAAGCCGCGTCGGGCGGAGACCTGGTGGCCCGGATCGCGATCTCCGCCTCGCGCTTGTTGAGGTCCATGGCTCCATGACCGGGGCTCACATCGATCCGGATCTCCGGATGCCGTTCCACAAAGCGCGCGGCGTAGCGGGGCATATGCTCGGCGGCAAAGGCCTCCGGGCAGGTCACCCGCAGCCGTCCGCTCAACTTCTCGTCCTGGCCGAGGATCTCGAGCCCCAGCGCGTGAAACTCTTCGGCATCCGGGCGCTTCTCTCGCTTCCGGCGTGTGCCCGAAAATTCGCCGTCACGACGGACCAGTTTCAGGGGGCTAGCCCAAGGCCAGTCCGATCCTTTCGAACTGCTCCGCCGGCGCATCGCACTCGGCCATCAGCTGCGCGAGGGTCGCGCACCAGCGGCGCTCGAGGTCGGGGTCGTCGATCGGCGCGGCTTGCGACGGGTCGGCCGCCACATCCCACAGAAGGTGGTCGAAGGCATGGTCGCGGCAGCGCCAGGTCTGGCAGGCGATCTTCATCACCATCGCGCCCTTGGTAAAGCTGAAGGGCGGCGCGACCTGCAGATCGGCGAAGTCGCCCACGTCGAAGAAGCTGCGCATGTGGGTGGGCATCAGCGTGTATTGAAACAGCGGCTCGTTGTCGGGATGGACCGGGGCGCGCATGTAGACATGGCGTCCGTCGGTGGCGTTCACATGCGCGCCGTGCATGCCGAACAACCCGGCCTCGCGCACCGGTGTGTCGGCGGCGATCACCGGTGCAAGGTCGCGGCCCAGCATCCGGTCCGTCGGCTCCTGCCCGAAGAACCGCAAGAGCGTGGGCGCCAGGTCGATCGAGGGCTGCACCAGCGCCTGCCGCCGCACCCCGGCAGCGCCCGACCGCGGATCCCAGACGAAGAACGGAGTATGCCCGATTTCCTGGTAGATCGGCATCGACATCTTGCCCCACCAGTCGTGTTCGCCCAGCAGGAAGCCGTGGTCGGTCCAGACGATCAGCATCGTGTCGGACCACAGGTCATGCGCGTCCATCGCATCCAGCACCCGGCCCAGATGCGCATCGCACATCGACACCAGCGCGGCGTATTCGAACCGCAGGTGCTCGGCCTCCATCGGGTGGTTGCCGGTGCGCCCGTACCAGGGCCAGTCGAACATCGGCCCGTCGTAGGTGTCGTAATGGTCGGGATAGAGCGCCTTGTAATGGTCGTGGGTGAAGAACGGCTCGTGCGGGTCGAAGGTTTCGATATGCACCATCCAGTTGTCACGCGCGGCGTTCTTCCCGATGAACTCCAGCCCCGCGTCGAAGGTCAGCGTCTGCGACTGGCTGGCTTCCGTCATCATGTGGCCGCGGTTCACCCAGTCCTGCCGGGCCAGGAACCGCAGCCGGTCCATCGCGGCGTCCGATTCCTCGGGGAACACCGAGCGGTAGAAGGCGAACTGGTCGGGATCGGAATGGATCGCGTTCTTGCCAAAGACGTTTTCGGGGATCGACGGTTCGTCCAGTTCGCCCTTCCAGGGGTCGCCTTCCTGGCCGCGGATGTATTCCCAGGTGGTGAACTGGGTGTGGTAGGTCAGGCCGCCATCCTCGAAGTAGTGGTTGTGGTCGGTGGCGATATGTGTGTGAACGCCCGCCTCGGACAGCATCCGCGGCATCGAGTCGTCGAAAGGTTCCAGCGGGCCCCAGGACCGGTGCAGGAAATTGGGCCGCCCGGTGTGGTAGTCGCGCCGCGCCGGCATGCAGGGCATCGAACAGACGTAGCTGGTATCGAAGGTCACCGCCCGGTCGGCCAGCCGCTGGAAGTTCGGGGCATGAACCCAATCGTTGCCATAGGGCGGCAGGTAGTGCCGGCTGAGCGTGTCGAACATCACGACGATGGCCTTCATGGCGCGTCTCCTGTCGGGGTGGCGGCGAGGCGGAAGCCGATATGGGCGGTGGTCATGTCGGGCGCCGAGGCGCTGCGCCCGGTGACGCTGTGGCGGCCGCAATAGGACGCGTGGCACAGGAAGGACCCGCCGCGCAACACCCGGCCATCGCCCAGCGGCGGGCCTTGCGGATCGGTCCAGAGGCCATCGGCGGGCATCGCCTTGACGTGCCAGTCCCGGCTGAACCGGTCGGCGCACCATTCCCAGACATTGCCGACACAGTTGAATAGACCAAAGCCGTTCGGGGCGAAGGCGTCGGCCGGGCAGGTTCCGGCGTAGCCGTCCGCCGCGGTGTTCGCGGTCGGGAAGGTGCCCTGCCACACGTTGCAGGCATGACGCCCGCCCGGTTCCAGTTCATCCCCCCAGGGATAGCGTGCGCCGTCAAGCCCGCCACGGGCGGCGTATTCCCATTCCGCCTCGGTCGGCAGGCGGCCGCCGGCCCAGCGGGCATAGGCCACCGCATCGCGCCAGCTGACATGCACGACCGGGTGCTCTTCGCGCCCGTCGAGCGTGCTGCCCGGCCCCTCGGGGCAGCGCCAGGACGCGCCGTCGCGGGGCTGCCACCACGACCCCGCGATGCCCGGTCTGGCGCCCTCGGGCGCGAAGACATAGGACCAGCCGAACCGCTCTGCCGTGCTGACATGGCCTGTCGCCGAAACAAAACGCCCGAAGGCCCGGTTCGTGACCGTCGTCGCGGCGATCAGGTATGGCGACAGGCGCACGCTGCGCACCGGCCCCTCGCCATCGTCCGGATGGCAGGGGCGCAGCGCACCCATCGCGAAACCGGGGGTCTCCAGCCGTACCATCGGCCTTTCCGTCGTCCGAGCCATGGGGACATAGTCCGCGCGTACTCCATGCCGTCAATCGCGAAAGCCGACCTTCGCCGTCTCCAGGCCCACGGCCGCTCTTCGCCCATCCCGCAGACTGCTGCCGGCTACATGCGGGTCCGCAAGGGGCTTGTGGCCGTCGCGGCAGCCGTTGGTGACCATCGTTGGGTCTGCGAAGGCGGAGGAGTGCTTTCGTCCGCCAAGGCCTCGAATGTCGATCCTTTCGGCGATGCTTCACGCGTCGTGGAACCCCACGCCTGTGCTGCTGTCTTTCGACCGACGACCGCTTCGAGCCGTTCCTTGACTTTGCGAGCACGATGGGTGTTCCGTCCTGTCCAGCAGGGCCAGTTGTTTCCGATCGGGGTTCATTCGATGTCTGACTATCATGTCGCCGTGTTCGGTGGCGGTTCTGTCGGTCTTTGCCTGGCAGCCAGTTTCGCAAAGGCGGGAGCGCGGGTCTCGCTCTTGGTCCGCAAGTCCTCCGTCGAGACGCTGCGCGATCAGCCAATCGAGGTCTCAGGTCTTCTGGGCGACCACGAAATCCCGGTGGGAGCCATCACGCCATGCGATGCAGCCAGCCCGGGAGATGACGTTCTTCGAAGCGATCTGCTGGTATTGACGACAAAGGCCTATGACGTGGGCACGGCCCTTGAACCGTTTTCCCTTTCGGGGATTTGCCCTCCGGTCCTGTTGCTCCAGAACGGTATCGGATCGGCAGAAATCGCCAAGACGACCGTTGGCGCCGGCGTTCCCGTGTACTCAACCGCAATGATGATCGGGATGGTTCGCGAGGCACCGAACAAGGTCGCGGTAACCGGCATGGTCCAGCCCGATCTTTTGCGGTCCGGTACTGGGGGATGATCCCGCGCCGCTGAACCGTATGCTGGGCGTTGCCGAACATGGTTTCGTGCCCATGGTTCTGGACGAAAAGATCAGGGATACGATATCTTTCAAGGTTCTTTTCAACACCTGCATGAACCCGACGGGTGCCATCACCGGACAGACATACAGTGAACTGCTGTCGAATGAGGATTCCAGGGAACTCATCGTCGGCCTGGGGGATGAAACGCTTGCGGCATTCGCGAGCGCCTACGACTATCATCCGGCCACGAGCGGGCGAGATTATGTGGACAACATCTTGACCCCGATAGTGTTTCCCAAATCGCAAGGGCACAGGTCTTCAATGCTCCAGGATATCCGAGCGGGTCGGAAGACCGAGATCGACTTCTTGAATGGCGCAATCATCAGGCTGGCCCGGGATCACGGGCTTTCCGCGCCCCGACATGAGGCCATTCACCATCTGATCAAGGCGTGTGAAGCGTCGTCGCACGCGCGAGATGCCATCCCGTCGGACTGA
>CAYOGX010000555.1:0-4278 GCA_964403235.1 uncultured Planctomycetales bacterium
ACGTCTCGCCGTCGTAGCTGCCGTCGTACCCGCCGAACAGGACCGTCACGCCGCGCGCGCTGTCGTACGCCATCGCATGGTAACCGCGTGGCGACGGGCCGTTGCTGCTTCTGTGCGTCCAGCTCGTCCCGTCCCATTCCCAGGTCTCACCGTCGTAGTCCCCATCGTTCCCGCCGAACAGGACCGTCGCGCCGCGGGCGCTGTCATATGCCATCGCGTGGTACCGGCGTGCCGATGGGCCGGTGCTGCTCCTCGGCGTCCAGGTCATATTGGGGCCGTCCCATTCCCACGTCTCGCCGTTCTCGGTCTCATACGACTCCGACCCGCCGAACAGGACCGTCACGCCGCGGGTGCCGTCGTACGTCGTCGCGTGGTAACCGCGTGGCGACGGGCTGCTCCTCCTGAGCGTCCAGTTCGTCCCGTCCCATTCCCACGGCTCGTCGTCATAGTACCCGTCGTTTCCGCCGAACAGGACGGTCACGCCGCGGACGCTGTCGTACGCCATCGCCTGGTATCGGCGTGGGGACGGGCCGGAGCTGCTCCTGAGCGTCCAGGTCGTCCCGTCCCATTCCCAGGTGTCACCGTAACGGATCCCGTCCCACCCGCCGAACAGGACCGTCATACCGCGGATGCTGTCATACGCCATCGCGTGGTAACCGCGTGGCGGCGGGCCGCTGCTGCTGCGGAGCGTCCAGCTCGTCCCGTCCCATTCCCACGTCTCGCCGTCAAAGTACCCATCGTGCCCGCCGAACAAGACCGTCACGCCGCGGACGCTGTCGTACGCCATCGCGTGGTAATAGCGTGGCGACGGACCGCTGCTGCTCCTGAGCGTCCAGCTGGTCCCGTCCCATTCCCACGTCTCGCGGTCATAGTCCCCGTTGTCCCAGCCGCCGAAGAGGACCGTGACGCCGCGAGCGCTGTCGTACGCCATCGCGTGGCAATAGCGTGGCGATGGGCCGCCGCTGCTCCTGAGCGTCCAACTCGCATTGGGCCCGTCCCATTCCCACGTCTCGCCGTTAAGGCCCTCGGCGTCGTACCCGCCGAACAGGACCGTGACGCCGCGGGCGCTGTCGTACGCCATCGCGTGGTAACCGCGTGGAGACGGCCCGCTGCTGGGCCTGAGCGTCCAGGTCCTACTAGGGCCGTCCCGTTCCCACGTCTCGGCGTCAAGGCCCCCGGCGTCGCCGCCCCCAAACAGGACCGTGACGCCCCGGGCGCTGTCGTACGCCATCGCGTGGCTACCGCGCGGGGCCGGGCCGGGGGTCGTCCTGTCCACCCACGTAACGCACGCTTGGGCCAGCGCCCGTGTCTGGGGTCCTATGAGCAGGACCGCCACCACCAAGACCAAGCTCGCCAGTACGTTCATAGGTTGCCCTTCCTACCCCCGTGATCCGATGCATCTGAGAGGGGTCCGAGGCCGACCGCCCCTTCCACGGGCCGACACGTCCATTATACCGCGAACGGGGAGTGTTGCAGCGCTCGCCCTTGCGGACGTTCACAAGCCAACAACGCTGGATGCGCGAGGAGCAACACGGTGCTCCTGTTTCAGCATTTCAAGGTCTTGACGCTTCGACGTTCGCTTACCAGGTCTCGACGTGGGCGCGGAACTCGTCGAGCGTGGCCCAGATCTTCTCGAAGGCCTCGCAGGGGCGTTCCATCCGGGGCAGGGGGTGGCGGCAGTGGCCGCACTCGACGCCTTGCTTGGCCAGGAGGTACTTGGCCAGGTCCACGCCGAAGCCGCGGATCAACATGACGGCGTGTGCGGCGACGGCCATCCGGTGACTCGCCTCAGCCCACTGGCCCCCGGTGGCTAGGTCGTGGATCGCCTGCCACTCGGGCAGGAAGACGTTGTAGAACGAGCCGATGGCGGCGTCGGCCCCCTGGGCCAGGTTGCCCAGGTAGCACTCGTCCGCGCCGCTGAAGACCATCAGCTCACCGCGGCTGAGCTGCTTGAGCAGGGCGATGTCGACGGGGTTCTGGCCGGTGTACTTGATGCCGGCCGCGGTGGGGATCTCCATCAGGCACTCGACGTATTGGTCCATCGTCAGGGGCCTGGCGGCCTGGCCGGTGAGGTGGTAGCCGTAGAAGGGCACCTCGGCCGCGGCGGCGACCTGGCGGAAGTGCTCGAAGACCGACTCGGGCGGATAGGGGTAGTAGATCGGCGGCACGCTGCTGACGCCGGCCACGCCGAGTTTGGCGGCGTGCCTGGCCAGTTCGATGTCGTCGGCCGGCCGGCCGCCGCCCACGTGGACGATCACGGGGACTTGGCCGGCGACGGTCTTGACGGTTCGCTCGGCCACCAGGCGACGTTCATCGGGTGTCATGAGCGGGCCTTCGCCCGTGCTGCCGTTGATGTAGAGCCCGGCGGCGCCTCGTCCGATCAGGTGAGCGATGAGCTTGTTCAGGGCCGAGACGTCGACCTCGCCGTTCTCGTCGAAGGGCGTGATCATTGCCGGCCAAATCCCCGTGAAGTGGGTTGAGGGGTGACTGCACATGTTTGTGGCATCTCCTTAGGGTCAGCGTGGTCCCGGCGGTGCCTGATGGGGTCGGACGGCCCGGCGAGATCGACAATATCGGTCCATCAAGCGGCGCCAGGGGGTCGACGGGCCCGGCTCTACTGTCTTGTATAGCCACGCGCGGGCCCGATCGCAATTTTTCTTGCGAGGGAATTTGCCCGAGTGGGGTTTGTATTTTAGGTTTCCTGTGCCGCGATGCAGGCCATCGGCTCCGGAGCGGCCTGTGTGGCGAAACGATAGATCACCTGCCTTTGCAGGGGCCTGGGGGAAGAGGACGATTCCTTCGAGTCAACTCAGGCAGGGCTACGGAGCAGGCGGCACCCGCTAGGTGCCCCGCTCCTCGATATTGAACACCACGAGGTGGACAAGACGTTTCCCTTAATGCCTCCTTCACGTTGCCCTGGATGGGGCCTCAGGCTGGCTGCCTCCTACAGCCTGGGGCCCCACGCCTTTTTTACACATCTGATGGGTGAATTCCCGACGGCGTGAGTACGGACACGCCCTCGTGGAGCACGCCGGCTCGAGCGTCGAACAAGCTCGGTGGAGCAAAGCGCCCCGCTTCGCCGCCGCAGGCAGATATACATCACCGGCGCCTTCTCCCTCCGATTCTGCGAAGCAGGAGCAGACCACAGACGAGCGGCAACGCCATCAGCGGCGCTGCCGACGCGCAGCAGCCCGCGCCAGGCGCGCCGGTGACGGTCAGTTCCCACGTTTCGTCGTCACTCCCGTCAACGTTGGTGGCACGGATCGTGATCGTAAACGGACTGCCGGTGCTTGTCGGCGTAGCCCAGGACACCGCGCCCGTGTTCGGGTCGACGGTCAGGCCGCTCGGCCCGCTGATTAGTTCCCATTTGTCCGCCGGGTCGCCGCCGGCTAGTGTGGGCGTCACGGTGTAGGCCTGCCCGGTCTGGCACGTCCCGTCGGCGATGGTCGCGATGACGGGTGCCTCCACTGGGGTCAAAAGGACGGCGTGCGCCTGGCCGGACGGAACTTGTCCGCGTCCGGCGATCTGGCCGGCGGCGTTGATCCCGCGCGCCTCCCAGATCTCCCAGTCGTCAGCCTCGCTCCCTGGGAGCATGTCGTTTAGGTCTCGCATGCCATTGGCGGGGTCCCATACGAATCCGACGGCGTCGCTTCTGCCGACGACTTGGCCGGCGACGTTGATGCCGTAAGCCCAGCCCTCCTCCCCCCCGCCCGACAGATCGCCCAGGTCGGTTACCGCACCGTTCTGCCAGAGGACCGGCCGATCGCCTGTAGCACTTGCGCAGAACCCGACGATCTTCCCGCTGGCGTTGATGCCATAGGCCTCACTCGTGCCATCCCCCCCGGGCAGTGCCGCCAACGCGGTCATCGTGCCGTTCTCCCACAGGAACGCACGGTTTCCCGCAGGGAGTTCACTGTATCCCACGACCTGCCCGCTGTCGTTGATGGCGCAGGCCGAGGCGAAGCCGTGCCCGCCGGTTGCGGCGCCCGGCAGGTCGCCCAGGTCGGTCATCACGCCGTTTGCCCAAAGGAAAGGATGAGAGTCGCCCGTGTCCGTCAGGCTGTATCCCACGACCTGTCCGTTGTCGTTGAGGGCGCGGGCATTGGTCCAGCCTGTCCCGAGGGTGGTCAAGTCGCCCAGGTCGGTCATCACGCCGTTTGTCCATAGAAACGCTCGGGTCATCTGACCGACGTTGGTCGCGCCCACGACCTGCCCGCTTGCGTTGACCCCTTCGGCCCTGCTCCAATCCCCCTCGCCGGACAGGTCGCCCAGGTCAGT
>CAYOGX010000556.1:0-4276 GCA_964403235.1 uncultured Planctomycetales bacterium
TTCCTGCCCGTAGTTGGTGAGCACGGCGATCTCCTCGGGCTGCCACAAGATGAAGAAGGACGCGGGAAACAGCAGCTCACTGGGATCGGAGGGTTCCTGGGGCCGGAACGAGTAGTCGGGCACGACGAATTCGCGGTCGAGCTCGATGGATCGGACGCGCGTCTTCTCGATGACTAGTGCGATAATGGCGGGACACTCGAAGCACGGGCGCAGACGGAGCGGCGGGTCGTCCTTCGTGATCGGCTGGAGGTTGGTCCCGTCCGGTGGCGGCGCGTTGAGCGGCGCGCGGAGGAAGTGCTGGTCGGCGATCACGTGATCGTCGGCCGCGACGAAGGTCCGGAACTGGACGCTGTAGGGGTTGGGCCTGCCGAAGAGGTCGCGACTGTTGGGCAACGCGATCAGGTTGGGGTCGCCGCCCGCGGCCGCGCCCGCCGCCCGCAGGGCCACCTCGGTCTGTTCGACCATCTCGTTGGTGATCACGACGATTTCCTGGCGCCCCGCCTGGACGCGCATCCTGGGATCAATCTTCTGAAAGTTCACCCACACGTCGAAGGCGATGTCGAGATCGAACTGGTTCTGGAAGACGAACAGCAGCGCGAACTTGTACCCCCCCAGGTTGGGCTCGAGCAGGTCGAGCTCTTCCATCGCTGCCAGCAGGGCCGGACGGTCGTAGGGCAGGTCGACATCGGCGGCGATTTGGTCGGACAACGGGTCGTCCGTGCGAATGGAGACCTGGCCGGTGTTCGGATCGGCCTCGGTCGGCGTCGGCGGACAATAGCAGCCCGGCGAACCGACCAACAAGGTCACGCCAAAGGTCAGACCCAAGAACAGACAAACTGCAACGCCCACCATCAAACGCCTGTGGCTCATCGTCCTACCCTACCTTGTCTCGGCGCAATTACAGTCGGCCGCACGAGGGCCGACCATCAGAAGTATTCCAAACGTACAGACCGCTACCCCCCTTATCGGCCGGCGCGCCATCAAACCTACAGCCCAAGGTTGCGTGTTGCGTGAATACTATGGGTAACGTGTGGCTGATTTCAGGAGGCGCCCCGCCTGCCCCGGGCTGCATGATTGGCAGGCCTCCCGATGCCGAGCGCCGGCTAGCCCATCCCCCCCAGCCGGGCGGTCTGTAGGACGGCGATGGCCAGGGCCTGCTGGATCTGGCGGATGTCGATGCACTCCTCGGCGCTGTGGGCGAACTGGAGCTCGCCCGGCCCGAAGGTGACGACGTCATGACCGGCGAGGGCGAAGAGTCTCGCGTCGCAACTGACCTGCCAGGCGGCCGGCTCGGGCCAGGGCAGGTCCAACGCCCCGAACGCCGCCTGAAAGGCCTGCATGGCCGGGCCGTCCGGCGGCGAGGCGTAGGCCTCGTTGTGCAGCTTGTCGAACGTCATCTCGACCATCGCGTCCTTGTAGGGCATGCGGCGGAAGTCGCAATACTGTCGCGCGCCACGTCGGGCGGCCGCGGCCAGCCGCTCGCGAAGCTGCGCCATCGGGTGCGTGGGCTGAAAGCCCTGCCCGCCCTCCAACACGATCGGGTCAAGCATGTCGGGGGCGTCGCCTAGATAGCCCTGCGCCTGGACGGTGGGGTAGTTCCTGGCCACACGCATTAGGGCCACCAGCATGAAGGCGGCCTTGGTGATCGCGCAGTCGCACTGGGCGATCGCGCCCATGTGGCCGGCCTTGCCGTAGATGTCCAGGCGGTAGCCCAGCGCATCGCCCGACGGTTCGAACGTCAACTCGTAGTGCTGGGGGACCTTGGGTTGGCCCGTGACCGGATCAGGCTCGGTGGTCTTGTCGCCGTAGATGCGGGTGTACTCGGCCAGGGCGGTCTCGAGGATCTCGGCGATCCGCATGGCGATCCGTTCAGGGTTGGCCGAGGCGCGGGCCTCGATCTTGATGGCGACGTGGTCGTTGACGGCCGACGGGTGATCGCCGTAGCAGCCCAGGATGCCGTGGCTGGTCTGGACGTGGTCGGGCCTGAAGAGGGGATGGTTGCTCTCGGCCTTGATCTGGGCGCCCTCGTCTTCCAGGGCGCGGACGACGAAGGGCCACATCTCGACCGGCTGGACGTCCGGGTTGCCGGCCGCGCTCATCGTGCACCGGTACCACATGGCCCCGCGATTGGCGGGATGGGGGACGTTGGAGGTGATCTCGTAGACGACGACCTGCCATCCGTCGAAACGCGGGTCGCGGGCCATCGACAGCGCGCCGTTCCCGCCCATCTCCTCGTCGATCACGAACTGATAGACGCGATCCTGCGCGAAACGCAGGCCGAGCTCGTTGCGGATCTCGTTGAGCAGCTTGATCTGGCCCAGCAGCAGGGCGATCTGGCCCTTGTCGTCACACGCGCCGCGTCCGTAGACGCGCTGGCCGTCGCTCCGCGGCTCGATCCAGCCGGCCACGGTGTCGACGTGGCAGTTGTGGACGGACGGCGTGCCGGCCTGGCCCGGCGCGTCGGCCTTGAACAGGGCGATCAGATTGTGCCGGTTCTTGTACGTCTGGGCCGCGGAAAGCGGTTCGGGCCGATCCGGTGTGACCGTGTAGTAGGGCTGGCTGTAGTTCGCGTCGTCGGCGATGGCCGGATCGATCGGCACACGCTCGATCGTTACCTCGTCGCCGCACAGCCCGCGAAGCTCGCTCTCGATGACGGCGAAGATCCGTTCCTCGTTGGCGGCCATCTCGGCCGGGTCGGGCTTGGGTCGGGTGTCGATGTCGATCAGCTCGGCGAGCAGGTTTCGACAGTAGGCGGCGTATTCGTCACTGGCGGCGTGCTGCCTGACCAGGTTGACGAGTTCCGGGGGAAAGGTGTCGGGCATCCATCGAACTCCTGAGGGTCCAGGGCGGGCCGCTATTCGGATGCGGCCGGCGCGTACACGTTTAATCGGCGGTCTGGCGCTACAGGCGCCACGGCGTAGCCGACGGCGGTGTTGAGGCGGTCGCGGTCGGCGTCCTCAGCCAGGTCCAGTAGGGCGTTGAGCAGGCGGGCCTGTTTGGCACCGGTGCGTCGTTCGTACCCACGTATCAGGGCGAACCGATTCCGCCAGATGACGTCGGCCACCCGCAGCGCCTGGTTCTCGTGGTCGATCCGGACGATGTTCGGGTTTTTCATGGCGGCGGCGGCGACGTCCGACAGTTGGCGGTCGAGCGTGGCGGCGGCGAACGGTTGATCGGCCAGCGGGACACCGGCCCGGGCGGAACACAACGCCAGGGGCACGCGAACGTCGGGCGTCTGACCGCCCGACAGCCGGGCGCGGATGTCCGCCAGCGTGACCTCGCGACCGTGCAGCCGGAATCGGTAGTCGTCTTCGTTGGGGGCTCGTGCCCGATCGGGGTCGCCGCCGGCATCGCGGTAGCGTTCGAGTCCGGCCCGCATGGCGAAGGCGTTGTACGTATTGATGAGCCTGGCGGTCCTTGCCGGACCCTTGTCGCTGGGTTCGTCGCCGTCGGCCAGGTGAGCGAGGACGCGGTCCAGGGGCGCGGGGTGGGCGTTTAGGCGGGCGTAGTAGACCTGCCCGTCGCGGACGGTGTCGTGGAGGCACTGGGCCCAGTCCCAGGCGGGGGCGTTTTCGGCCGAGGCCGCTGCCAGCGGGCCGGCTATGGGCCCGAGCAGGGGCCGGGCACAGCCCGTCGCGAGAACCGAGCCGATCCAGGTTGTCGTAATGGCAGCTACAAATCTAGCGAGCATGGTATTTTGCGCGGCGCCGGCATTGTCGTTGCCCGCGAGCGGTCCCCCCATTTTATCAACCCGGTGCCGCCCGTCGAGCCCCAGATGGGTATAATACCGGACTAGCTCTCGCGGTGGTTCCTTTTTAACGTTAGCATCGCGGTTGGCGGGCGGGGCGTCTTGCCCAAGGGTTACGGGCATGACCGCCCCGCCTGACCGAACAGGAGGCATGTGGATCGATGACGGACACTCCCACTCAGGGTGCATCCGGTGCCGGTGGCGTCCGGGGGGCCGACCCGGCTGGGGCTGGCAAGGACCGCGGACCCAATCAGGACGACGTGCGGACGGTCGAGGCGCTGGGCGAATCCTATCGTCAGATCACGCAGGAGCTGGCCAAGGTCATCGTCGGTATGGAGGACGTGATCGAGCAGGTCATGGTGGCGATGTTCTGCCGCGGGCACTGCATCCTCGAGGGCGTGCCGGGTCTGGCCAAGACGCTGCTGATCAGCTCGGTGGCCAACGTGCTGCACCTGACGTTCAAGCGGATCCAGTTCACGCCGGACCTGATGCCGGCCGACATCACCGGCACCGACGTGCTGGAGGAAG
>CAYOGX010000557.1:0-4274 GCA_964403235.1 uncultured Planctomycetales bacterium
GCCCCGACCGACGATGTAGCCCAAGGCGTTCTCAGCATGGTCGTGCAGGACCTCCTCGATGACTTGCACATCAACGATGATGGCGTCTATGGGGCCGCCGAGGACGTCAAGGACCTCTACGACTTCCCTCACGCCGACGTCGACCCGCACCTGGCTGATATCGTCGCTACCGCCACATCGCACAAGAGCGTGATCGGCGGGTTGACCGGCGGGGCCGAGGCCGACACGGACCGTGATGGTGTAAACGACGCGAACCTCGCCAACACGGGCATTGCAGCCCCCAATGGCCAGAACTACCACGCGGCGGTTCGTCTGATCGACGCCTCGGGACTGGTCAACTCGCAGACAGCTTTCGCCCCGCTGGCGGTCGGCACCGAGCCCATGCGCCACACCAACATCTCGCTGGTGAACCTGATTACGCAGGGGCCGGCTGTTGCTGTCCATAACGCCCGAGCCGGGGGGACCAGCCTGACCTACGACGAGATTCTCCAGGCCCTTCCGGGGTACAACCAGAGCTACGTGATTCGCCCGGAGAACCCGGCGTCAACTGCATTCAAACCCTTTGACATGGGTGACATGATTGCGATCCGCTGGCTGCGCAGCGGGGGCCCGACCGGCACGGGAAGGCTCGCTACAGCGTTGGGGGGAAGCTTCGGCACGACCCGACAGTATCTGACCGTGTGGTCGGCTTCGCGCATCATGGTGCCGGTGCCGGTGGCTGCGGGGGCGGCCGGCACGACGCCCCTGAAGCACAAGACGGACCTGAACAAGGCCAGCTACGACGACCTGTTCAAGGCGTTCTACAATGCCATTCCCGTCGGATCGAGTCTGGTCACCGGGACCACAGACGCCGAAAAGGAAAGCAGCCGAAAACTCCTCGCCGCCCAGCTTGCCGTCAACGTTGTCGACTTCACCGATGACGACGGCGCCGCCAACAGCGACGACGTGACGGTCAAGACCGTCAGCGGGACCAACGTTTACGGCGTCGAACGACAGCCGTTCGTCACCAAGGCCTTCGGCAAGAAGTTCAAGTACGAAGACCCCCCCGCATCCGGCACCAGCAAGATCAACAGCTACTGGGCCGTCGAACTGTACAATCCGTACACGACGGCGATCGACCTGGCCGACTTCAAGATCACCTGCAACACCGGCGGCGACACGAACCTCACCGGCGAGATCGGCCCCGGGAAGCGATTGGCGCTGGTCTCGGAGGCAGCCAAGTTCTCCGTCAACTCCGCCGCGACCGAGCAGGAGATTTCGCTCGACCTGACCACCGGGGCGAAGATCCACCGCCGGGCAGAGGCCGGCAGCGCCGACGCCAAGGTCATCATGATAGCCAACATCCCGGCCATGGATCCCGGCGAACCGGCCAACAATGATGAGAAGAAGACCAAGCATATCTTCTGGCACGACGTGCCGGCTAACGCCCGCTACACCCGAGACATCAAGAAGGACGTGCCCAACCACACCAACGCCAACCACGACTACACGAACACGGACGGCAGCACCACGGACAACACCAACACTCTCCTTGGCAAGACAACCCCCTCGGCCGATCTGCCGACCCAGAACCTCGATCCCTGCCCGGTCTACGTCAGGAACGGCCCGGTGATCTGCCTGGGCGACCTGTGCCGCATCTTCCACGTCGGTCCCTCGGAGACCGAGTCGCTTCGCGAGAAGCTAGGCGTTGACCCCGGGCGGGCCGTCGGCCGGCTCGATCCGGCGGGCGCCACGGGCAGCTACGGGGAGGACCTCATCCCGGACATACCGCTGGGGGCCTTGCTGGCGGACTACCTGATGGTCTCCAGCCCGCTGGAGGACGGCGTGGACAACGACGGCAAGGGCGGCATCGACGAGGACGTGGTCTACGGGCTGATCAACATCAATACGGCCCCCAGCAGGGTCCTGCAGTGCCTGCCGGGGCTGACCCAGGCCCTGGCCGATCAGATCGTCTCCCAGCGTCCGGCTACGGGCTATGCCAGCCCCGGCCAGGTCGCTGCTGCCGTCTCGACGCTCCACAACACCTACAGCCAGAACACCCCCGACAACTACGCCATCGCCGACAACGATAGTGATGACGGACTGCCCACGACGGCCGGGCTGCGCGTCGACGGCGACCTGATCAAGCACCATGCTTACTACAGTTGGCTAAGCAATCACGTGACGGTTCGCTCTGACACGTTCATCGCGTACATCCGGGTCCAGATCGGCGGCACCGCTTCGGCGCCCAAGGGGCTGCGGTACTACGTCGCTGTGATTGACCGGAGCAACTGCCGGACCCCGACTGACCGCCCGGTCGTGCGGATGTTCGCGCAGGTCGAATAGGCCTCGCCGCCACAGCTAAGTGCAGGTACCGGAGTGACATGGTCCCGTCTGGGGGTGCGGGCCCTCCCCCCCCAAGTGAAGCGGCCGGACACGCGCCAAGCGAGTTCATTCCCAGAAATCCCCTGTCTCATTTCCAGAAATTCCCTGTCGTGGATTCCAGGCTTGTGGTATAATTACTGCGTTGCCGTACAGCGGTTTACCGATGGTCCCGGTCTGGAGGCCGGCACTGTGTGGAGGCGTACCTGCCCAGCGCGCATGCGGTTACAGCGGATGGGACCCCCGCAACGGACCCCTTGTGCGCTTCGATGATCCGAGTATGAGCCGTTAGTTATTCGTTACAGGCACTGCATACGCTGACCATGATGTCGGCTACCCACCACGAGGGAGAGTCCTGATGATGCGCAGCAAGGCTGGCAAACGGAAGCGCCGCCGCCGGAGGAAAAGAACACCCTCCAGTGCATTGCGATTGTCGACGCACGGCCTCAACGGCCTGGAGCCGTTGGAGCCTCGTCTCCTGCTGTCTTCCGGCGGCATCACACCACAGGTCGTGCACCTGTACGCCGACGACCTAAGCGCCCCGTCCGCTGTTCTGGCAGGGGACCTTGAAGGTCCTCTCGTGACGGACAGCGGCCTGCGTGCCGAGGCGACCGGCGAATCGGGCCTGGCGTCCTGCGAGGTCCTCTCGGACTCGGCCATGCGGGTGGACCTGTCGCTTGCGCGTATCGACATCACGACGCTCGCCAATGGCGAACACCGCATTTCTTCGCCGGGCCTGTTCGCATCCGGCGAAGCCGGCAGTCCGGAACTTCCGGGCAGGCTGCTGCGTTTCGTGCTGCCCCCCGAGGCGAATCTCGACAGCGTCCGCATGGCGTGCCTGTCCACGGATGTCGTGACCGTCGACGGCGCGTACAGCATTGTGCCGGCCCCCTTGAGCGCCACAGCCGGAGCCGACCTGCCCGGGGAAAAACGCATCGAGAACGGCAAGGACCTCTCGGCCTACGGCACCGACGCGTATCTCGACCCGGGAGTCTGCACGCTCGTGTCCGCGCAGCAGATGGGCGTGTGGAAGATCGCGGAGGTCCGTTACAGCCCGTTCTCTTATAACCCCGTGACCGGATCGCTTGTCGTCGCGGAGGATGCCGCCCTGCTCCTGACGTATGCCTTGGATGACGCCTCACCTGGCGCCCTGGCCGGCAGCGCATCGGCAGAGGGCCCGGTGGGGATTCCCGTAGAAAACGTTCAAGACGCCGCGCAGTGGTACGGCGAGGCCGGGGATGCCGACGGCGGCCTTGTTGCTCCGGCCAGTTCCTCTTCCACGGCCGACTACGTGATCCTCACCACGTCTGCCATTCAAGCCGGCTCGTCTCAGCTCGCCCCGTTCGAGACCCATAAGGAGTCGCTCGGATTCACCGTGGACGTGGTGACGGAATCGCAATGGGGCGGCGGCACGGGAGACGCCGCGGCGGAGAACATCCGCGCCTGGCTCCAGAGCAACTACCTGCCCATGGGCATTGAGTACGTCTTGCTGATCGGCGATCCCGATCCGACGTCGGGTGACGTGCCGATGAAGATGACCTGGCCCAGGAATGCCGAGCCCGACCACAAGCAGGCCCCGACGGACTACTACTACGCCGATCTGACCAGCGATTGGGACGTGGACAACGACGGGAACTACGGCGAGTGGGGCGAGGACTTCAGCACCCAACCTCTCCACGAGGTCCTGGTCGGACGAATCCCGGAGTACGGCGGCGGACCGGCCTACCCCGATCTCGACAGCATCCTGGCCAAGACGATGGACTACGAGAGCGAGACCGATATCGGCTGGCGCGAGAACATCCTGCTGCCGATGGCGATCAGTAATTACGAGAACGAGGACGGCCAGGGCTACGGGCGATGCGACGGCGTGCCGCTTGCCGAGGGAATCAAAGACGATATCGCTGTGCCGAACG
>CAYOGX010000558.1:0-4266 GCA_964403235.1 uncultured Planctomycetales bacterium
ATCGTCATCGTTCACGACCGCTGGCCGACCGATTCGATGGACGCCGGCAGGGACGACCCCGTGATCGCACGTCTGCGCACCGAGGCCGAGGGAATCAAGCCGTCGTCCGTGAAGGACACCGTCAAACGGATCGGCGGGCTGATCGAGCGCGACGTGATCGTGACGGGCGACGATGCCGACAAGCTGCGATACCACCACGTTTGCCGCGGCGCGAAGGACATCTACTGGCTGGCCAACGATTCGAAGCAGCGCCGCTCGTGGTGGGTCAGTTTCCATGCGAACGGGACGCCGTCGCTATGGCAGCCGGAAGACGGTTCGATCAGCCCGGTCAGCCTGTTCGTGCGCGAGGGCAAGCGGATCGAATGCGACGTGGCGCTCGACGGGTGGCAGGGCTGTTTCGTGGTGTTCGACAAAGGCGCCGTGCCGCCGGGCGGCGGGGTTCGGATCACGTCGACGAATCTGCAAGGGCCGAGGCTGGTCCGACGTGACGGCGACACAGCGCAGATCGCGGGCCTGCTGCCGGCGGACGCGCGGGCCGCGAAGGTTGCGTGCACATTGGTCGACCAGGACGGGCAGAAGCCGGTCAGCGGGTCGCACGCCGTCGGCGCCGCATCGCCGACGATCGCGCTGGACGGGAACTGGTCGTTCCTGCCGGTTGGTCAACTGCTGGACCACGCGTGGCGGGTCGACGTCGAGCAGGTGGAGCTGGCCCTGCCGGTGATGCGGGTGCATTGGGAGCACGGCTCGGACGGCCGGGCGGCCGGCTGGCACCAGCCCGTCTTTGACGACGCCCGATGGCGGCAGATCAAGGTGTGGGATACGGTGCACCGGGAGGACGGCGCCGACCGGTATCGGTCGCGCTGGGAAGGCAGATTCATCTCGTGGTACGACTACCGTGCGTTCAAGACACGGATCGGCGGCAAGCGCCTTCGGTGTCGCAAGCGGATTACGCTGCCGGCCGAGGTCAAAGGCGGTTGGCTCGCGGTCGTTTGCGAGAGTCCGTTCCGTGCGATCATCAACGACAAGACCCACGCCGGCAAGGGCGGGCCCAAGCCGAAACGGTTCGACGTCGGGCCGCTGCCGGCCGGCGAGGTCCAGATCACCCTCATCGCCGACAACGCCCGGGCGATCCTGGCGGAGGGCGCGTTGACGCTGGCCGACGGGACAACGATCGAGACGTTTACCGATTCGACCTGGTCCGCGTCGATGGACGGGCGGAAGTGGCAACCGGCCTGGGAGTACGTCGCCCCGCCCGAAAAGCCCTACGGCGAGCCGCCTTACCCGCAGGACCGTCCCGAGTGCAGGGTCGTCTGGTATCGTCAGCCGCTGCCGTTCGGGGCGGTCTCGATCCTGCGTTCGAAGATCGATGGCGATTGGCAGGCGTGGGTGGATGGCAAACCGCTGACGTTCGCGAACGGTGAGGCGGCGGTTTCCCAGGGGGACGGGCGCAACGTCCTCGCGGTTCGCGTGGACACCAAGGGCACGGCGCACGGGTTGATCGAGCCGGTGCGCGTTCGCATTCAAGCGGCCCCGGCGCCGCTGGGATCGTGGACCGAGCAGCATCTGGCGTGGTACAGCGGCCGGGCGATCTACTCGACCACGTTCGAGCTGACCCGGGCACACAAGCGTGGCGACGTGCGACTGAGGTTGGATCTTGGCCAGGTGTGCTACTGCGCGGAGATCTGGTTGAACGGCAAGCTCATCGGCACGCGCGTCTGGCCGCCGTACGCGCTCGACATCACGCAAGACGCCAAGCCCGGCGAGAACCGGATCGACGTCGTGGTCGCGAACCTGTTGGCCAATCGCATGCGGTGGGACATCTTCGACGACGTCAAGGCCGAGCAGTGGAACCGCAAGTGGCACGACGGTAACATCCGCCGCGACGCATGGTGCCTGCGTTCGGGCCTGATCGGTCCGGTGCACATCGTCCCGCTGCGCGAGGTGACGGTCACGGCACGCGGAAAATGATGGTTGCCATGTCTTGCGGTGGTGTGCCACTGGCAGCTTGCTGCCGGTGCTGATCCCGCGAGAACCGCCAAGAACACTGGCCGGCAAGCCGCCAGTGGCACACATCGGTGGATCGCTCCCTTACGGTCGCGACTTGGAATGGTTGCGTCCGGCGTTCGCGGATCAGCGCTTGGCCGGGCGCGTAGCGGTGGGCGGTGGCGCCTGGCCGAGCTGCTTGAGCAGACCCAGGAAATCGCTGTCGGTCGTCAAGATCAATCGTGTGTCTCGCCCGAGCGCTTCCTTGTAGGCCTCGAGCGTCCGGACGAAGGTGTAGAACTCGCCGGCCTGTTCGATGGCTTGGGCGTACATTTTGATGATCTCGGCGTCGGCGTCGCCGCGGAGCTCGTTCGCCTTCTGCTTGCCCTCACCCTCGATCCGTTGGACCTCGGCCTTGGTGCGGTTGAGGATCTCCTGCTTCTCGCGTTCGCCCTCGTTCTCGTAGAGCGCGGCGATGGACTCCATGAAGGCGATGAGGCGGTCGAAGGCGGCCTCGCGGACCTTGGGGACGAAATCGATCTGAGAGATGCCCACGTCGATGAGCTCGATGCCGCGGGCGCCGCCGGTGCTGTCCTTGCCGGCGGCGGTGCTCTCGGTGGCCAGCCGCCGCATCGCGTCGGCCTTGATCTGGGCGAGGATCTTCTCCCGCCCGTAGGTGATCCGGGCCTTCGCCTCGCGCGGCCTGCCCTGAACCTGAGTGGTCGCGACCTTGCTGAGCATTCGTTCCGGGGTGAACGAGTAGGTCAGTTCGCGGTCGGTGCTGCGGACGAGCTCGGTCAGGTCGTACTGGGTGATGGCATCGCGGACCGCGCCCCTGACGCGTTCGGCCACGCGCTGCTCGGCGTTTTCGATGTGGACCAGGCGCTGCACGAGGACCTTGGGCTCCTTGATCCGCCAGATCGCCCAGGGGACCACGTCGACCTTCTTGCCGTCCTTGGTCGGCAGGTCGGGCAGGACGTTCCGGGGCCCGCCGCCCCAGAATTGCCTCGTGCCGGGCAGCTTGCGGACGACCTGAATGAACGGGATCTTGAGATACAGGCCCGGTTCGGTCCGCTCGGCCACGGGTTTGCCGAACTGCAACACGACGGCAAGCTCGCGCTGGTCGACGACGTAGAGCGCTGCCGGTGCCAGCACGAACGCCGCGACGAACAACAGAACGGCCAGAACGGTGATGAGCTTCAGGTTCCGTGTCATTGCTGGGCCTCCTTCTTGCGAGCGCCGACACCCCATTGCCGGGCCGCCTTCTTGGGCGGCGGTCGGGCAGGGCTGACGTCCGTGTCGAGCTGCAACAGGGGGACCAGGCCCTTCAGGTCGGCGTCGATGAGGGTCTTGGCGCCCGACCCGCTGATGACCTCCTGCATGGCCTCGAGGTAGAGGCGCTGACGGGTCACGTCGGGCGCCTCGCGGTAGGCCTTGTACTTGGCCAGCAGGGCGGCGATTTCGCCCTGGGACTCGGCCCGTCGACGGTCGGCGTAGCCCTCGGCCTCACGGATCAGTCCGTCGCGGCTGGCCTCGGCCTGCGGGATCATCTGGTTCCGTTCCCGGTTGGCCTCGTTGACGAGCTTGTCCTTCATCTGGATCGACGCGTTCACCTTGTCAAACGCGGGCTTGACGCGATCGGGCGGCGTGACGCGCTGCATCTGGAGGCCTGTGACCTGGATGCCGCAGTCATAGCCGTCCAGCATCTGCTGCGTGGCCTTGAGGGCCTCCAAGCCGACCTCCTCGCGCTTGCCCGTCAGGATCTCGTCGATCGAGTAGTCGCCGATCAGCCGGTGCATCACGCTCTGCGCGACCGAGTGGATTGTGTCCTCGACGTGCTCGGCGTCGATGCTGAACAGGAACTTGGCTGGATCTATCACCCGCCACTGCACGGTCCACTCGACGACGGCTGCGTTGAGGTCGCCGGTCAGCATCAGCGGCTCTTCGCGGGTTTGGCGGGGCGACCGGCGGGTCAGCTTCGCCATCGGCTTGGACGGGTGCCGAGTCAGCGGCAGGCGGAGGCTGTGCTCCTCGATGCTGACCGGGAGGGCCTGGTCCACCTCGGGGACCATCAAGTGCAGCCCCGGCATGGCCACGGTGTGGAACTCGCCGAAGCGCAGCACGACCGCCTGCTCGTGGGCCGCCACCGTGTAGAAGCTGTGCCAGGCCACGTGGACGAGCAGGTACAGGATCAGCACAAGGGGCACGGCCCGGACGATCTTCGCCCAGGGCAGGTCTTGCAGATCGAACTGCTCCGGTTTGTAGGCACGTGGAGCCATGGGA
>CAYOGX010000559.1:0-4242 GCA_964403235.1 uncultured Planctomycetales bacterium
CGAGCTTGACCTGCCTGTCGGGGTCGTCGACGAAAACGCGGCTCTCGTACGTCCGGGCGCGGTTGCTGCCGGGACAGTAGGTGATGACGGGCTCGAGCAGTTTGATCGAAAAGCCCATCGGGATCCGAGTCGGCACAAAACCGACCTGGACGTGCCGGCCGGCGATGTGGACGTCGTAGGTCTCGCCCTTGCGGACCCATAGCCGGTGGTCGGCCGCGTCGGCGCGGAGGCAGATGAGTGCGGCCGGCATGCCGTTCGCCGTCGGCGGGTCGACGGGCCGGAGCGCCCGTTCGGCACGGGCGCGTGGCAGGAGGTCCAAGACGGTGAGCTGGGTCTGCTGCCAGGGGGTGCCGGCGGGACGGTTGGGCTCGAGCGGCGTCGACGTGACGTTGCCGTTCGCGTCGCTAAACCGGGCGTGCAGGTGGTCGTCGGCGTCGAGCAGCAGGTCAATGCGATTGGGCTGGTTGGCCAGGACGGTGGCGTCGACGTAGCTGAACTTAACGGGCTGGCTGGCCGGGGCGGTGGCCGTTGCGTGCGCGGCGGCAAAATCTTGATTTGGGAACCGGGCGAACAAACGATGCAGCACGGTCTTGCCGGTTGGATCGATCAGGTCGAACTCGATCATCGGGTTAACAGGCCGCGAGGTGGCCGAGCGGATCTCCCGCCCCTCCACACGGGCGTGGGGGAGGTATCGACGGATCCGCGCACGGTAACCCGTCTGGCCGAGGGGCACGGCCCGGCCCAGGTGTTCACCGACGTCGATCACATAGCGCCGGCCGTCCAGTTCCGCCACCAGCTTGCCCCGCTCGGGAACGGCGGGTGAGCTGGTCGGCTCGAGCAACTTGTCCAACACGGCGCGGTCGGTCAGACGAAGGCAGCGGATCTGGACGCCGCCGATCGTTTCGGGCCGGCCCCCGAGGAGCCATTGGTCGTGACGGTGTTGGCCATGACCGAGTCGGATCTTGACGGCGGGCTGTCGACCGTTGGGATCGGCGACGATGCGCTCGCCCTCGTCGACGGTGTCGGGGGCGAACCGCTCGACGGTCCATGTCACGCCGTCCACCTGTTGTCCGGCCTGGGCGGGATCGAACACCGGTCCGTCGACGTCCAGGGGCACCGTGGCGGTCTGCGCGCCGTCGGGGCTGCGGAACGCCAGGACCCACCGGTCACCGTCGAAGTCTGATCGGGTTTCCTGCGGGCGCAGCCACAGCCGTCCGTTCACGCTCCAGATTCGTGTGATCCATGCGCCGAGCAGGATGATCAGGATCGCGGCGTGCGCGACCACGAATCCCGCCTGCGACCGCCGCAACGGCCAACGGACCAGCAAGGCCGACAAGGCGTTGACGCCGACCGCGCCCAACAGCGCGGCAAACCATCGACTGCCGTAGAACAGGCGCAGAGCGGCCTCGGTGCCGTGTCGCGCTTCGTACATGCTGGCCAGGGCCATTGCACCGGCCAGCGCCACCAAGAGCACGACCGTCAGCTTGAGCGAACCGATCTTGCGAAGCATCCTGCGCACGTCGCGCGCTCGCCTACCCAACAGCTATCCACCGAAACCATCCCCGCCAGGAGTCGGCAGGGCGCCGTAGCTCAAATGATCCGCCAAGCGGGGTGGCACCGTCAAGCGAAGCCAAGGGACGAGGCTGAGCTTGGCCGTGGGGGTGACGATAGTCGCGGCTACATGGCCAAGCCCTGGGCCTGACGGCTCAGGTCTTGACCATGCCACCCAGCCACGCCGGCGTCCCAGTGCAGTGATCGGTCGCATTTCCTGCGTGACATCGGCCCGCTGGGGTGGTCAAATCGTGGGCCACGTTTGCCCGGCGGCATTGGGCCGCCGTCAAGGGGAACCGAAGGCCGGATCAGACAAGGAAGGATACAGGCTATGGCGATCAAGGCAATGCTCATCGGTGGCGGCGGCATGGGCATCATGCACGGCAAGAACTTCGCGAAGCACCCGGACTGCGAGCTGTTGGCCGTCTGCGACATGGACGCGGAACGTCTGGATGTCATGAAGAAGGAATTCCCCGATTTGCCCGCCTACCCGTCGATCGACGAGCTGCTAGCGAACTGCGACGCGGATCTGGCGCTCATGATCACGAACGAGACGCTGCGCGTCCAGCCCTGCGTTCAGCTGCTGCAAGCAGGTCGGCACGTCTTCACGGAGAAACCGCTGCACAGCCGCAAGAACCAGTTCAACATCGATGACGAGGACGGCAAGGTGGGCTGGCAGGTGATCGACGCGGCCCGCAAGAGCGGCAAGCGGTTCGGGATCGATTACAACTATCACTACTTCCCGCATTTTGCGAAGCTCAACGAAGCGGTGGTGAGCGGTCAGCTCGGTACGCCGCGGCTGGTCTGGGCGCGGGCGCATTTCAACTGCTGGTCGCACATCATCGATCAGATCCTGTGGAACATGGGCCGGCCGGAGTGGGTCTACACGATCGGCGACTGCACGAAAGAGAACTGGACGCGGCTGATCCACATGAAGTGGTCGAACGGCGCGGAGGGCGAGCTGGGCGGCAGCCTGGATTGGGGATACGACGACGGCCCGCTGAAGGTGATGATCTGCGGGGACAAGGCCTATGGGACGGCGTTGGGGTTGGAAGGGCTCTACACGCTGCGCAAGGCCGGTAGTTGGCCGTGCGAGGAACTCGAGCGGTGGGAGGGCCAGGCGGCCTACAACGACAGTTTCACGCACATGGCCGATGCCGTCATCAAGACCATGCTGGCGGGCGAACCGATGCCCGTGGGCGATCAGGCCACCTGGGATGAGCAGGTGTTCGAGGCCGCGGTGTATCGTTCAGCGAAAACGGGGCAGCGCGTCGTGCTGGACGAGATCGACCAGGAGCTCCAGTCGTGACGGCAGCGACGATGCGGGTACTTTCGGTCGCGTTGTTTGCCCTTGGCGGCGCGGTGGACGCGGCGGCGTCGGACGGGGCCGTTTCGGCGCCGGCGGCGACACGGGCACCAGCCGTCAGCGGGCTGGTTCGCCAGCGTCCATGGGTCGGCGTGGTCTATTTCTACTGGTACACGTGGGACTACGACCGTCAACTGGGGGGCTGGATGGGTGGGGTCCACAACACGCCGATGTACGGCTACTACGATTCGCGGACGTACCGCGACAACGTCCGGTCGCTGAAGCTGGCGAGCGAATGGGGCGTGACGCACCATTGGATGGACTACTGGACGCCGGACTGGAAGGGCGAAGACGGCGAGATGCGCGAGAAGACGGTGATGCGCGCGGCCGAGGCCCTCCGCAAGGCGGGCTACAACATCTGGATGAGCTACTACCAGGACGGCACGAACTTCGAGATGACGGATTTCGTGAAGAACGTCAGCGAGAAGCGTGACGTCTATCAGTGGCTGCGCGATTTCGGCGGATCGCCGGTCTGGCCGCGGGTCCGTGGCCGGCCGATGCAGTTGGTCTACGGACGCAACGGCTCGCCCGCCGTAACGACCGACCACGCGGGGTTTCGGGCGTTCCTGAAGAAGCGCTACAAGTCCGTTAAGCAACTCAACGACGATTGGTCGAGCACGTTCGCGTCGTTCGACGCGATCGACATGAACCTGGGGTCGCGTGGGCCGCTGCGGGCGTGGTCGGCGAAGTACCAGCACGAGATCTGGCGGCGGGCGTGGCAGGTGCTGGAAGACGAGATCGGCAAGCAGTTCAAGCTGCCGGGGAGCGTGGCGTCATTCGACGTGGGGTACGGGCCGTTCCGCAACCTGGGCTACGCCGAGTTTGCCCGGACGTTCGGCGGGCCCCACAGCTACGCCGGCATCTTCAACCAGCCGCACCACCAGGACGCGGAGCGCTTCATCCAGGCCAACGTCTGCAAAGCCTATGATGCGGTGTTCCTCGACCACTACAAGAACTTCTATCACGACTGGGACATCCGTGTGCCGGGCATGGGCTTCCTGCCCGATCCGCACCACTTCGACCGATTCTGGGTGGGCGATCTGATGCGTTACGCCGAAGCCATCCTGCATCTGTCATGGAACGAGTGGTGGGAGGGGTCGAACCTCGAGCCGTGCCTGGAATGGGGCAAGACGTACTGCGAAAAGAATCTCTTCTACTCGACGATCATGCAGATGTGTTACCCGTCGATCCGCGACTGGGCCAAGGGTGCGCGTGTCGCGTTGCTGCTGAACGACTACGCCAACCTGGCCGGCAGCATGTCGCAGGAGGAGATCACCGAGACGTTCAGGCGCTGCGTCGGCTGAATTGCGATTTCGATCTGATCG
>CAYOGX010000560.1:0-4238 GCA_964403235.1 uncultured Planctomycetales bacterium
GTTCGGCCAGCGCGTCCACTTCCTGGGTACTCATTCGGATTCGTCCTCCGGGATTTCCTGTCGGGCCCCGTCCGTAATTCGGGCCACGTCGCGCAACTGATTCTGGGCCTCCACGCGGCTCGGCCGGATGCGCTCGAAATACCGCTTGATGATCTGCCGATGCGCCAACGGGATCGCCTCTTCCGTCATCACCGCGTCGCTGATCTTTCGGTACTTCGCGTAGACCTGGCGGTAGGTTCGAGCAACCTGCTGCCGGCCGTTGACGCTCGTTTCGGTCTCCACTTCGCTCGGACCCTCGCCGCTCGCGTGCGCCGACAGCTGCGCCTCGAGCCTGCCGGACGCCAACTCGGTCTGTTGGCCGAACAGGTTCATCGCCGCCGCCGTGCCGGCCCGTTGCGAGCCCTGCTCGGACTCGCTGAACACCAGTGACGGCGGGCCGAACGAACGGCCTCTCCCCTGGCATCCGCCGCCCACGCAGTCCTTGCACTGCCCGATCCGTGCCAGCATCCCACGCATCGCCCGGCCGACCTTCGATCGACGCCCGTACTTGCCGATCACCCCGGCGACCCGGCGCAGCGCACTCTGACATGCCTTGCGAGACCCCGTCCTGATCGCCTCATGAAGCGACCGCAGCGCGTCACTCAATTCACTCAATCCGGCCGCACCCACCTGCGTCGCAAGCTGGCCGATCCGGACGTCCACCAGTCCCCCCGACGGCGGCATCGCCTCGTTGCCCTCACCGATCCGGGATCCCAACTGCTGAAGCGCCTTGGCGGCCCGGTCGTATCGGTTCTGCTTGAGCATCCTCGCCGCGGCCTCGTAGCCGTCGAGCGCCTGCATGCCTTCTGCCATCTCGTGCAGTTCCTGCTCGAGCAGCAGGGGGTCGAACGCCGCGGCCGCCGATTCGACCGCCGACGTCATCTTCGCCAACTGGACCATCGCGTCCTCGCCCGTCCGCGCATCCTCTTGGAGCGCCGTCAGCATCCGTCGCAGCTTCTCGGCCAGCGCCTTCATCTCCGCGCTGTCGAGTTCCTCGCACAACTGCTCGAACCGATCGACGTCATTGGCCAGCGCCTTCGCCTCCGCCACGATCACTTCCGGCGGACCGGTGAGCGTCGCCTCTGCCGTCGGCGGCTCCGGGACCGCCAGGCCGGCGATCACCGCGAGCGCCAGCCCGGTCGCGGCCCATGTCCCCTCGCGCGGCCACCGCCAGGGGAACAACACGGGGACCGATTGGCTTCGCAGCGCCCGCGTCGCGTCCCACAGTTGCAGCGCACGGTACACGTCCACCGGATCCTCGGCCGAGAACTGCAACGCCGAATGGATCCGATCCTTCAGCCCGCCTCCCTCGTCCACCGCCCACGCCGTCGCCGCCAACGATGGCCGGCCGGCCAGACCCAGGATCAGACCCGCCGCCGAACCCAACGACACCGCCAGGCCGACCCACAACGTCACCTGCCCGATTCCTGCCACCAGACACACGGCGCTGACGCCCAGGCCTAACCCCGATCCGAGCGCCAACCCCAACGCCGTGCGACGCAGGATCACCTGCGCCCATCGTCGGCGTCGGGCGGCCTCCAGGAACGTTCGAAACTCGTTTGCGGTCATGCCCATCCTTCTCGGGCGTGGCTCACTCCCCGCCGCCCCGACCTTGTCGGCCGCGGCGGGGCTAAACCACAAATGCTGGACACGTCACGGCGACGCCACGCGCCCTGCGCCCCATTCGCGGCCTACCCCCCGTCCGCGATCTGCAGGCGGATACGGGCCGACCAGTCCGTCATCACCAGGTCCAGATCGATCCACTGCGTGTCGTCCAGACGCGTTTCGCACGTCACCTCGTATCGCCCTTCGGCGCCGGTATACCGTGCGGTGCCGCCGTCGCTCCGGACCGCCTCGAGCCGGGCCCCCGTTGTGGCGATCCGCAGGCCGTTGTCCTGGCCCGGCCAGACGCGAAATCGGACCCGGGCCGGCAGCGTCGCCGGTCCGGCCAACCACAGCGGGATCTCGCCCAACGGTCTCAGCCAGTCCGGGACATCCAGCCACCAGATGGCCCGACCCGTTCGGTCCACCGCCATCTGGAGCCGTTTGGGGGCGCGGGCGGCATCGTCCAGCACCCGCCCGGCCGTACCGTCCCGATCGAACGCCGCCAACAGCCCCCGGCAGACACGGCGGCCCGCCAGACGGTTGTTCTCTAGACGATAGATACGATGCAACTGGGCGACGGTTTCAACCCTTTCGGCCGGCCGGATCGAAACCACCTGCTCCGCGTCGATGCACGCCTTGGCCGTCGACAGATCACCCCAACGGACGTACCTCATCATCCGGTACCGCGGTGGGGACACCTTCGGTTCACGCCCGATCAGCACATCAATGCAACGGCACAGCAGCTCGTCCTCGTCTCTCGTCCCGTCGGTGTTCATCCCGATGCCCCAGTTGAGGCACATGACCCGACCCCGGCCCACACGGTGCGACTTGACCGCCCAGACGTGTGGCGAGTCGAACGCCGCCAGGACCGCTCCCTTCAGCGGCGCGTAGGCGTAAAACGACCCGGTGCGTCGCGTCACCCAGGCGTCCCGTCTCGGATCGGGTATCCGACCGGCGTCGTCTCGCGGCCGCCAGACCAGCCTCGCCTGGTCCGTTCGGAACCGGTGCGACCGCAGCCGTCGCACGCCCACCAGCTCGCGCGCCGACACGCCATCGCCGCACCACCCGCTGGCCACGGCCCCACAGATCAGCGCGCGGCCCCCCGCTTCGCAGAACGCCTGCACCGTTTTGACGACGGTCAGCGGCAGGTGGTACAATTCATCTAGCACCAAAACGTCGCAGTCAGGCCACTGGCCCAGCGCGTAGGCTTTCAGGGGCGGGCAGAAGCGCATCTCCAATCCGTTGGCTTGCGGGTCTTGGTTCACCTCAGGTTCGGCCAACAGGCACACGTCGAACCCCGCTCGCTGGAACGTCCACGCCTTGCGGACCTGGCGCGCGTACGGTTGATATAAGCGGTCCCAGGATCGGGCGTGGTGGGACATCGCACTGACCACGACACCGATCCTGGGCGCCCGCGCTTGCGTCTGTTTGTCATCGACCTTCACGAATCGAAGCTGGGGGTGGCTCGTTTCCGAGACCGCCCGCCGGTACCAGGGCGACAGGTCGAGACCGTCGTCATCGGGCGGCGCGTCGGCCTTCATCGCGCTCAGGGCCTGCACGGCCCGCGATGAGCCGATGCGGTCGAGCGCACCGGCCGCCGCACGTCGGACGGCTGCGCTCTCGTCGGTCTTCGCCCGTTCGATCAGCCGATCGATCGCCGGCAGATGTCGCAGCCGCCCCAACGCCCGGGCCGCCTGTTCCCGAACACGCGGTTCCTGACGGGACAACAGCGCCACCAGCTTGTCCGCCGACCCCGCGTCGCCGAGCTCGCCCACGGCCACTGCCGCCGCGGCCGCCAGATCCGCTCGCGCCTCCTCGAGCGCCTCGCGGATGACGCCGACGGCGTCGAGTGCTTCGGCCCTTGCCAGATAAGGAAGCAACACCGCCCGCGACGCGTCCGCCGGGGACAGCTTGTTATACACATCCAACAGCACACCGACGCCGTCGCTCCCTTCCGCACGGGCCAGTACCCCCGCCGCCTTCTTGAGCGGATCGAGGTCAAAAGACTTCGCGGCCCGGATCAGTTGATCGGCCCAATACGCCACGTCATGGAGCCGTTCCGGCCTGTGGGCCAGCAGGCGCGACACCTCGTTCCGCAGCAACTCGCCCTTGGGCAGCTCCTCGCTCAACGAACGGAGCAGGTTCTTGGCCTCATCCACCTGACCGAGCTGCGTCAGCACGTTCGCCAGCCGATACTGGGCCCGCTGGGCGTAGGTACGCGGGGCGCGCGAGACGATCACCCGCCGGTACGCCGTGACCGCCTGACGCAGGTCCCCGTCGATCAGCTCGCAGCGCAGGGCTTCGCGGTAGTCCCCTAGCCATCCACTCGGGGTCTCGCTCGGCCGCGACTGGCCCGGCAGAATGACGAGAACGATGCTCGTGACGACAACCACCATAAACAGCCATCCCGCCTCAGACAGACCCCCATGCCCTTCCCAACGTATCGATACCGGCCCATGGCGTTGTCACAGAAGTGTCATCGGTGGCCCCTTTTTTCGGGGAGTAAGGGGGTCTGGCGGAGGGGGATCCCGGGGCGGGCCTAAGCTGCCTGCAACAAGGATTGAACAGTACGTCCCTGGGAGGTCTTCCATGGG
>CAYOGX010000561.1:0-4234 GCA_964403235.1 uncultured Planctomycetales bacterium
GGTGCCCACGCGTTGGTGGCCGGATCGTATCGATACGCGTCCCGGTAGTTGGGCACGCCGTTGTACGGAACGTTCAGGCCGTACTTCTTGGCCAGCGCCAGTTGGTTCGAGCGCATCACCGGGTCGGGATGCGAGCCGCCGAAGACGTACAGCTTGCCTCGAATCGCCGCCGACTGGATCAACGCCCGCGGGCCGCCCGGATACGGTGCCATCGGCTCCCATGGCGCGTCGGGCGCGTCGAGTCGCAGACGGTAATCGGCGAGTTGCGGCCTGACGCGTAGCTCGGTGGGTCGACCTGTGGGGTGGCCGCCGACCAGGAACAGCCACTTGCCCGGGACGATGCCGACCGTAGCAACCCACCGACCGGCGCCTTCCGCCTCGGGCAGCGGCGGCATGTCGCGCCACGTCCACTCACGCTTCGAGTCGCGCGCGAGCTTGAACACCCGCCGTCCGGCGCCCCTCCCGCCGACGACGTACAGCGATTTGCCGTCGCAGGCCCCCTGCGTGTACTGCGGCCGTACCGGCGGCGACGGCAGCTCGCGGTACGTCTGCCTCTTGACGTCGTAGGCGTACGTCAAGTTGGCCCGTTGCGGCATCCACAACCCGCCGGTCAGGACGATCTCCCCGCCGACCACGCCGGCCACACCGCCCTTCCAGGCGACCGGCAGGCTCGCGCCGATCCGCCATGCCAGCCGCACGGGGCAGTCGTCCAGGACGCCCTCGTACTCCCGGCTGAAGGGCATTCGGCCGTAGGCATCGTTGATCTTGTCCACCGCCTCGAGGTTCGCGACGTCATCCCGCCATTCGGTCGAGGTCTTGATCGGTTCGGACGCCCTGGCCTGATCGACCCCAGACACCGCGACCCATCCGCACCACAGGACGGTCCCCATCAGGGCAGGGCCTACGGTCGTCGTTCTCATTGGCATGCTCCGTCGGAACGGGGGTATTGACTCGCGCTGCGCCCGACAAGCCTACTCAACCGAGACGACCACCGTCAATCGAGCCATCCACATGGGCACGAAGCGGACGACCACGCCGAGACCGCACCGGCGCCGTTCGACCGTGAACGGCGCCGGGACGGTCGAGACAGCCCGCGGTAGGCCGAGTATGATGTGGGCCCCGAGATGCGCCGTCGCAGCGAACGGCTTACCGTCGTCCTCCGGACGTGCGAACGCACTGGCGCGACGATGGTGGGCCGCCCTGTCGAAAGGACAAACCATGGATCGGACGAGACTTCACGGTGTCGGGACAGCATCGGCTGCGATGTGTGCGGTTCTGGTCGCGGCAGGAGCCGTCCGGGGCGCCGATAGGCCGCTCAACATTGTCATGCTGCTCGTGGACGACATGGGGTGGACCGGCGCGCGTTGCTACGGGAGTGATCTGCACGAGACGCCGAACATCGACCGGCTGGCCGCCGAGGGCATGAGATTCACCGACGCCTACGCCGCGGCCCCCGTATGCACGCCAACGCGGGCGTCGATCATGACCGGCAAGTCGCCCGCCCGACTGCACATGACCATCTGGCGCGAGTCCGCGACCAACCGGGTCAAGGGTCGAAGGCTCCTGCCGCCGGACACGGTGGGCAACCTGCCGCTTTCGGAGGTCATGATCGCGGAGGTGCTCAAGTCGGCCGGCTACGTCACCGCGCACGTGGGCAAGTGGCACTTGGGGGACGCGGCCCACTATCCGCAGAACCACGGGTTTGACCTGAACATCGGCGGGACGCTGTGGGGGTGCCCGGCCACGTTTTTCCATCCGTTCGCCGGACCGTTCGGTCACGCGAAAGAGATGCGCTACGTCCCGGACCTGCCGTGGGCCAAACCGGGCGACTACCTGACCGATCGGCTGACCGATGAAGCCCTCCGCGTCATCGACAAGGCCGGCGACAGGCCGTTCTTCCTGAACATGTGCTACTACACCGTCCACACGCCCATCGAGGGCAAGCCGAAACTGGTCGCGCACTACAAGAAGAAGCTCAGGGAGGGGCTGGACCACCACAACGCGCACTATGCGGCCATGCACCACAGCCTGGACGAGAGCGTGGGGCGGATCCTGGCCAGGCTGGAGCAGCGCAGCCTGGCCGACCGCACGCTGGTGATCTTCAGCTCCGACAACGGCGGGTTCGTGAACAAGTACCGAGGCGTACGGGTTACCGGCAACAAACCGCTTCGTTCCGGCAAGGGCTCGCTCTACGAGGGCGGCATCCGAGTACCGCTGATCGTCCGCTGGCCGGGCGTGACCAGACCGCAAAGCGTGTGCGCAGCGCCGGTGGTGTCCACGGATTTCTATCCGACGCTGCTCGAAGCGACCGGCCTGGCGGGCCATGCGACACACAACGCCGGGCTTGAAGGCGTCAGTCTGGTTCCGCTATTGAAGGACCCCCGGGCTAAGCTCAAGCGCGAGGCGCTTTGCTTCCACTACCCGCACTACTACCCGACGACGACGCCCGTCAGCGCGATCCGCGTCGGCGATTGGAAGCTGCTCGAGTTCCACGAGGACGGGCACGTCGAACTGTATAACCTCAAGAGCGATCTGGGAGAGACGAAAGATCTGGCGTCGAGCATGCCCGACAAGACAAGCGACCTGCGCCGCCGACTCCGGACCTGGCGAGAAGGGGTGAACGCACAGATGCCCAGACGCAATCCGACCTACGAGCCGTCGGGGCATGGGTCTTGACGTGCCGTACCGTGTTCGACACGTCAGCAGTTCATGAGAGGGACCCCATGAAGCGCATCCCGTTCCTGCGACTCATTGCATGCCTCCTCGGCTCTATCGGTTGGGCCGCAACCAGTTCGGTCAGCGCGGCCACGGCGAGGCCCAGGCCCAACATGGTCCTGTTTCTCGTCGACGACATGGGGTGGCAGGATACGTCCGTGCCCTTTCACACGACGCGCACGCCCTTCAACGAACGGTATCGCACGCCCAACATGGAGCGGTTGGCGAAGGCGGGGATGAAGTTCACCCAGGCGTACGCGTCGTGTGTCTGCTCGCCGACGCGGGTCAGTCTGATGACGGGTCTGAGCGCGGCGCGGCACCGCGTGACCAATTGGACGCTGCGAAAGGACGGCGCCAACGACGCCAAGCACCCGACGCTGCGGATGCCCAAGTGGAACGTAAACGGGCTGAGTTGCTCGCCCGATACGCCGCGGGCCGTGCACGCCCCGACGCTGCCGCAACGGCTCCGTCAGGCGGGCTATCGCACGATCCACGTCGGCAAGGCGCACTTCGGCGCGATCGGCACGCCCGGTGCAGACCCGAAGAGACTCGGCTTCGATGAGAACATCGCCGGCCACGCCGCCGGCGGACCGGGGAGCTACCTCGGCACGCAGAGCTTCAGCGCCGCCTGGCGCGGCGGCTCGCGGGTCTGGGACGTTCCCGGCCTGACCCAGTACCACGGCAAGGACGTCTTTCTCACCGAGGCATTGACGATAGAGGCCAACAAGGCCGTCGATCGGGCGGTGGCCGACGGCGTGCCCTTCTTCCTCTACATGGCCCACTACGCCGTGCACGTGCCGTTCGCGCCGGACCGGCGCTTCTACCAGAAGTACCGCGACGCCGGGCTCGACCACACCGAGGCCATGTACGCCGCCCTCGTCGAGGGCATGGACAAGAGCCTCGGGGACATCATGGACAACGTCGAACGCCACGGCGTGGCCGACAACACCATCTTCCTGTTCATGTCCGACAACGGAGGCCTGAGCGCCCACGGACGCGGCGGCAGGCCACATACGCACAACGCCCCGCTCAGCAGCGGGAAGGGTTCGGCCCGTGAGGGCGGCGTCCGCGTTCCGATGATCGTGAGGTGGCCCGGTGTGGTGCGTCCCGGCTCCGTGTGCAACCGGTACGTCATCATCGAGGACTTCTACCCCACCCTCCTCGAGATGGCGGGCGTCAAGGACTTGGCGGAATGCACCGCCAAGATCGACGGCGTCAGTTTCATCCCGCTGCTCAGGCAGAGCGGCGGCCACCCCACCGACCGCGCGCTCTATTGGCATTTTCCGAACCACTGGGGACCGAAGGGCCCGGGCATCGGCCCCCACAGCGCCATCCGCAAGGGCGACTGGAAGCTCATCTACTACCACGCCGAGCGCAGCTACGAGCTGTTCCACCTGGCCGACGATATCGGCGAGACCCACAATCTGGCCCGATCGAGGCCCAACACCACCAGGCGCCTGGCCGCCGAACTGCGCCGCTACCTCGACCTCGCGAAGCCGCACGAAGTGCATCTCGTGCT